>JBOHHD010000455.1:0-3396 GCA_050700515.1 Pseudonocardiaceae bacterium | reverse complement strand
TCGCCGTAGCTGGTGGAACCATAGATGTCGGGTTCGCGGGTGCCGAGCCGACCGAGATTCGGCCCGTTGAGCACCAAGACCTTCATCGTGGACCTCCCGCCCCGCCGGCCACCGCAGCGTAGGCCGCAGCGAGCAGCTCCGGTGCGGGGCCTTCCAAACGACCCGGCTTGGCCAACCCGTCGAGCACCACGAAGCGCAGCATTCCCGACCGGGTCTTCTTGTCCTTGCGCATGATCTCCAGGAGCTCGGGCAACGCGTCGGGGGCGTAGCTGGTGGGCAGGCCGATCGAGGTGAGGATGCGGCGGTGCCGCGCCGCGGTGACCTCGTCCAGCCGCCCCGCGAGCCGGGCCAGCTCAGCGGCGAAGATCATGCCGATGCTCACCGCGGCACCGTGACGCCATCGGTAGTTTTCGCGGCGCTCCACCGCATGGCCCAGGGTGTGGCCGTAATTGAGCACCTCGCGCAGGTGTGATTCCCGCAGATCGGCGGCCACCACATCGGCCTTCACCCGGATCGCGCGGCCGACCAGTTCGGCCAGTACCGGCCCGGTCGGATCCAGCACGGCAGTTGGGTCGGCCTCAATGCGGTCCAAGATGATCGGATCGGCGATGAAACCGGCCTTGACCACCTCGGCCATTCCCGCGATGAGCTCTGCTTTGGGCAGTGTCTGGCAGGTCGCCAGGTCGACCAGCACCGCTGCGGGCTCATGGAACGCTCCGACCAGGTTCTTGCCCACCCCGGTGTTGATCCCGGTCTTGCCCCCCACCGCCGCGTCCACCATCGCCAGGAGCGTGGTGGGCACCTGCACCACCCGGACCCCGCGCAACCAGGTGGCCGCGACGAACCCGGCCAGGTCGGTGACCGCGCCACCACCCAACGCGACGATGGTGCCGGTGCGGTCCAGCCCGATCCGCCCGAGGATGTCCCAGCAGAACCCGACCACCGCCAGGCTCTTGCCGTCCTCGGCGTCGGGCACCTCGATGCGGTTCGCTTCGGCCCCGGCGGACTCCAGCGCGACGCGCAGCGCCTCGGCCCGCTCGACCACCGTCGGCTGGTGCACGATCGCCACGGTGCCGCTGCCTATCGCCTTGAGCAGCTCGCCCTGCAGGTCCCGCCCGACCACGACGTCATAGGGCTGCGCCGTCGCCACCCGGATCCGCACCGGCTGACTACTCCCAGCTTGGCCACCGGTCCCACTCATCCCGCTCCTCCCGACCGCGCACCCGTTGCACAGAACATCCCACCCGCCGAGCATCCCAGGCGGACGATCACTTGTGCACCGTCAGCAGCACCTCTGCCGCTACGTCCTCAGCAGAACGACCGGTCGTCGATACGACGACACTGGAGACCGCTTCATAGATGGGGCGCCGCTCAGCAAGCAGATTCCGAAGATGCGTCCGCGGATTAGGCAGCATCCACGGATGCAAGGTGACAAGCCCCTCCCGGCGAAGCAACTCATTTAGTTCCACATCGAGGAACACAATGTGGAAGGTCTTCAGTTGTTCTTGAATTTGGGGATTCAGCGGCGTGCCACCACCAAGGGCGAGCACGCCCGCATGTTCTGCGAGGACCGGACCAATGAGGCTACACTCCACCTCACTGAATCGTTCCCGTCCTAGCTTCACCACCAGTTCTCCTGCAGGCAGGCCACCTTCATTCTCCATGTCATCGTCGAAGTCGCGGAACAAGACACCGAGTTTAGCCGCGACAAGTCGACCGACAGTACTCTTTCCAGAACCGGGAGGGCCGATGAGGATCAGAACTGGTCCATTCATTTTTCATCCGATTCCGTCGCTAGTGATCGACTGACTGTCGGCGTCTGGGCCACAAGAAGAGTATCGATTTCGGCCGTGATGTTGCGAACGAGAAGCGGCTTGTTCCACAGCGTCGCGAGCTCACGGCGGGCCCGGCTCAATTGCCGCCGCAGTCCCGCGTTAAAATAATCAAGATCAATAGAAAGTGTTGGGCCTAGGGCAGCAACTGCTTCATCTATTTTGCGTTTCCTCAGCATGATGATTGACATGTCGACTCGTACGGTAGCCATAGCAGAGAACGATCGCTGCGCCGGCTCGACGGCGTCGTATAGTTTGAGGGCCCGGAAACCCTCACCTATCGCGCGGTCTGCCTCTCCGACCCTAGCCAGTGCATTCGCCGAATAATAATGCAGCTTCGCTATACCGAATCCACTTGCTCCACCAAGCAGGTCGCACAAATCATCTTGCATACTCTCACCTCGCACCTCCCAAGCCCGCGATAAAGCTTTGCACAGCGATTCTTTATCACGGAGGTGCCCGAACGATCGAGCACGCACACTATGCAGCCATGACGCAGTACACGAAGCCGACGTGTGCAACGGGGAACTCGCAAGGCTCTTGACGTCAGCTTGTAACTGCTCCATCCCGGCGGAACCCAAGCTGGTCGCCTCGCTAGCGGCGATAAGCTCTGTTGATTCTGTAATAGCGTCATCAAGCAGGGTGGCCAGATCGACGACGGAATGAGAAGCATCAGGAACTACATGTTGCCGTGAACTGGGCAGCGCTTTCTGCAAGGTTGATTCCCTGACCGGCAGCTGTTCGTCCACTGTTTCTTGGCGTTCTCTTTTCCCCTTAATTTCCAGAGCTTCTTCCCCGGTCTTCGTATCCGTTCCGTCTTGCATCGGTGAAGAGTTATCCTGGTACGGTTCGAAGAGTTGCCGGGCGGAGTAGCGGGGGAACATGGCTTCCAGGACATTGCGGTGATCAGGGTACGGGAGCCCAACCATCTCCCCGGAGATCCAGCGATGGAACTGCCGCTCGGTTGGGTAAGTCCCGACGAGTGACTGGTCGACCATGGCGGCCGCGATATTGTAGTCGCGGCAGAACTCCCGATAGTCGTGAAGGTAACGCCGACGCAACAGTTCCTGCAGCAGTGTCGAGCCCACCGCAACATCGACGTTCGTTACGGCGACGAACCGGGCTTTCACTTCGTCGGAGGCTCGTGACAGGGCGGTGTCCAGCACCTCCTGCATGTGCGGCAGCGGAGTGATGTCCGCCAGCCGCTCCTCCCAGGTGTTGACCGTCCGTGCAGCCACCCCGAGCCCGGCGGCGAAATCACGGATACTCAGCCGCAGCGCCACCCGCAGCAGCTTGGCCTCACGACCGGTCCAACGCCCCACGACGGTCACAGGGCACCACTCCCCTCGGTCAGCAACATCGCGCGCAGCGTAGCCCTGGCGACCACCTCAAGGGACGGACCACCACCTGGTCAGCGGATCATTCCCGCCGTACCTCTCGCCGATCGGATCTCGAACGGCGGTGCATCCTGGGTGCCGCCAGCGCCCACCGCTCTGGTCCCGGTCGATGTTCCCGGAATCATCGGACCGAGGAAATGCAGCCTCGTGCCGCTCGTGACCAGTAC
>JBOHHD010000454.1:0-22192 GCA_050700515.1 Pseudonocardiaceae bacterium | reverse complement strand
TCGGCGGCCATCGAGGACGCGATCCGCCCGCCATCCCCTCCCACGAGGGCGATGGTGAGCAAGCCCAACTCCTGAGCTGCCGCCAGGCCACGCAGCACGTTGGTGCAGTCGCCATCGGGGGAGATCCCCAGCGCGATGTCCTTGCTGGTGGTGAGGTGGCGCAGCTGATGGGCGAAAATCTCCTCGAAGCCTTCCGCGCCGGCAATACCGGTCACTGTCGCCACATCGGCGGTCAGCGAAATCGCGGGCAGCGCGCGCTTGCCCATGATCACAGGATGGACGAACTCGACGACGACATGCTGTGCGTCGGTACTCGCCGCACCGTTGCCGAAGACCACGAGAGTGCCACCCCCGTGAAAGCGAACAGCCATGGCGTGACATGCCGCAGCGATCGCGCCGGCATCCTCGGCGAGGTGGTGTAAGGGTGCTACCCGCCGCTCGAAGATTTCTTCGGCGGTGGCGGTCCTGGTGGGTGACCTGGACACGCCTGCACCTCCCGACCGTCGTTAGTTGTGAGGGCGTGTGGCTGGAGTCACAACCATAGGGGGACGATGATCCGAAGAGCAAGGACGGCGGCCAATCGGATTACCTCGATTCCGCGATCAGCCCCGCGGGCCACAGCTGTGGGTGCGCGCTTGGCTAGCGCAACGCCTGCAGGACACCGGTGCGGAGTCCCCTATCCACCCGACCTGGTCTGCGTGTTCATCCTCTTCGGCCGGCCGTGACGTGCTCGCTCCACCACGCTTGGCCCCCCGCAGGCAACGTGGCAATCGGGTCGTAGTAGGGATAGTACTGCCGCAGATCGCTGTCCCCGTTCTCGATGCCGGTACGGTAGTTCTTGGTCCAGTGGGTGATGCCGCGCTCGCGGTCGTAACACCTAACCTGGTGCACCCAGCGTTTGCCCACGTAGGGAACGTCACAGACGATCCGAGGGGTGGCGTAGCCGGGCAGCCAGCCCAGGATAGCCTCCTGCAGTTCCTGTCCTTGCCACACCGCGATCCGCCAGTGCTCGGCATGGGGAATCATGTCGCAGAGGTAGAAGTAATAGGGGAGGACTCCGGCCTCGCCCTGTAAGGCGAAGCAGAGGTCCAGCAGCGCCTGCGGGCTGGTATTCACTCCTCGCAGCAGGACGCCCTGGTTGCGTACATCTCGTATGCCCGCGTCCAGTGCGGCGCGGGCCGCCTCGGCGACTAGGGGAGTCACCGACTGGGCATGATTGATGTGAGTGTGAATGGCCAGGTTCACGCCACGGCAGCTGGCCGTCCGGGCCACCCGCTCCAGTCCCGCTACCACTTGCGGCTGCAGCCAGTGTTGCGGCAGACCGGCAAGAGCCTTGGTGGCCAGCCGAACATCGCGCACCGTCTCCAGATCCAGCAGCCGCATCAGAAACGCTTCCAGCCGATGCCACGGCAGGTTGGCGACATCCCCACCGGAGACCACGACATCACGCACGCTGGGGGTACGGCGCAGGTAATCGATCATCCGATCCTGCCGATCGGCGGGGGTGAGAGACAGGGTGAGCTTGCTGATCCGGGGAGTGGAGTTGCCGACCAGGTCCATCCGGGTGCAGTGCCCGCAGTACTGGGGGCAGGTGGAGAGCAGCTCAGCGAGAACCTTGGTGGGATAGCGGTGGGTCAGGCCCTCGACGACCCACATTTCGGCTTCGTGCAGCGAGTCCCGGCTGGAACGCGGGTGGCTCGGCCACAACGGGTCCCGTTCAGATCGCAGCGGCAACATGTAGCGGCGCACCGGATCGGCGTAGAGCGCCTCGGTGACGTCGCCGTGGTCGGCAGCGCTGCCCGGGACCATCGTATTGAGCATCTGCGGTGGCAGCAGCATGGACATGGTGGCCATCTCGGCCTGATCGGCAGCCAGGTCGGCGTAGAACCGCTCGGCGATCCGGCTGCCCAGGACATCGCGCAACTGGCCAACGGTGCGAATGCAGTGCACCCGCTGCCACTGGGCGTCTTGCCATTGCGTCGGGGTGACCTCGGTCCAGCCGGGGAAGCGTCGCCAGTCCGGTTCCACGAGCTCCCGACGTTCGTAGCGAGAAGGCTGCTCATCGGCATCCAGAGATCCGCTGCGGTAGCTGCGGGTACCCGGCTCGGCAACACGCGGGGACGAAGACACCCAACACCTCCTAATGCAGGATTTTATCCTGTTATACTGATAATATTAGCAAAATCATCCTTCTTAATACGGAAATTTTGGTAAGATATTCAGATCATGATCAAGTGGTCCTGAGGGTCTTCGCTCCGTCCGACACCATCGCACTCGGTGCGCCGAGTTCCCTGTCGGCGCTGTCCCGACAACCCGGGAGCTCTCGTGGTCGGTGAGCTGAGCACGCCCGGTGAGCGCGCCGGACCAGTACGGTGGGTAGGGGAGGGAAGTTAGGGACATCGCGCGTTCATCCCTGGAGGAGCGCGCCGCGTCCTGTCCGCCGATCCGAGGGAGCGCCCGCATCATGCCGGTCCTGCTGATCCTGCTGGTTGTCACCTTGGTCGAGCTGGGGGTGCTCATCGCGGTGGGGAACACGATCGGGGTATGGCTCACCATCGGACTACTGCTGCTCGCCTCGGTGGTCGGTGCGGCGCTGCTGCGTCGGGAGGGCACCCGCACCCTGATCGCGTTCAACGAAGCACTGCGCAACCGCAGGCCTCCGCATCGCGAAGTGCTCGACGGAATGCTGATCGCCGTGGCCGCGGTGTTCATCGTGCTGCCGGGCTTCGTCTCCGATTTTCTGGGCCTACTGCTGCTCCTGCCGCCGACCCGGGCACTGGTTCGGCATCGGATGTTGCGCTCCGCCGAACGTGGCGCGCCCGGGCACTTCGCCCCAGGCGTCGTGATCGAAGGCGAGGTTGTCGACGAGCCCTCAGCACCCCGCCGAACCTCGCAGATTCGCGGCCCTGAGCCGCGCTGAACCGTATACGTCAGCGGACCAGGACGGCCACCTGTATGTCATAGGCGAACTTCTCGTCCCGGGCACCCCCGACGAAGGAGTCCGTTGACGGACTCTGCGGACTTGACCTGCGACAGCGCCACGCCGCCCAGCGACTCCGCAGCCCGAGTACACCCTGCGACTTGATCTTGATCCTGCACGTAGATGGCACCATCGAGGTACTCGATATAGTCAATGGACTGTGCCTGTCGGCCGGTCCAGCACTGACTCCTCGATCACTGCCGTGAGACGCAGCGGGTCGGCGTCGCTGAACAGCCGACGTTGGCGCTCCATACGTAAACTGACCAGCCGCTCCACCTGATCGGGACGGATGCGGGCGCTGCCCGCCGTGGCGCTGATCGAGTACTCCTCGGTTTGACGCCGATCAACCAGCAGCGAAGCGGCCCACGCGTGGCTCAGGATGAGGCCCAGGGTCCGCCGGGGGATCTCCCGGACGTGGTTGCACGGCATCGACCCCACGATGATGAGCCGTGAGCCCTAAACGACCGCGCCAGCTGCTGGTGGCCCTGCACGTCCTCACTTCGGTGGGATGGCTGACGATGGCCCTTGCCCAAGTCACGCTGATCACGCACGCAATAACCACGACCGATCCGCAAACCCGCCGGGCGGCACTGACCATGACACAGTTCGTCGATCACGAGATCCTTCAACAGGCCGCCACCGGGTCGGCGTACACCGGACTGATGCTCTCTGCGCTGACCTCCTGGGGCTTCTTCAGGTTCACCTGGGTGGCGGTCAAGTTCGGTATCACCATTGGCGGGCTGTATCTGGGCATTTGGCATCTCGGCTCATGGCTGGAGGAGGGCGTGCGGGCCAGCGAGACCGGTGGGGTGGGGCCGGTCGGATACTCCGTCTTCTGGGCAGCCGCCCTCATCATCGCGATGGTGTTCGCGACCTGGCTGTCGGTCGCCAAGCCTTGGGGGCGGATGCCGCCGACCCGGCGCAGTTCATCGGCGCGGCCGCGTCGCGAGCCCGACGCCCCTCCATTGGTGTGGGTGGGCGCGCTGCTGGTCCCGTTCGTCGACTACTTCGCGCACTTACAGAGCGGGCTGTGTTTGCTGACCGTCCTCGGATATGCCGGCTACCGGGGCCTGCGATCCCGCCGGGCGGTCTTGTCAGGCGATAGCACTAGGCCTGCGGTGTGATCTTCAGTTACGTTGCCTACGACGGAATCCAGACCTCCGGATCCTTCGGTCCCGCGCAGGTGAGCGATCTCGTCGTGGACAACGGCGGGCCAGGCGGTAATGATCTCGCTGAGGAGCCATGACAACCACCCCGTCACCTTGGGGTCTGCACCGGGTGCTGGAGCCAGCCGGTGTGTTGCCGCAGCAGGCGTGGCGGCTGGACGCTGACCCGCAGGCCGGGCCCGACGAAGTGATACTCGACGTCGAACGGCTCCACCTCGACGCAGCTTCGTTGCGGCAGTTGCGTGAGCAACACGGTACCGGTGTTGTGGTCCGCGAGGCGGTACTCGGGATCATCACCGAGCGCGGCAAGATGCAGAACCCGGTCACCGGCTCAGGGGGGATGCTGTTGGGCACGGTTCGCGAGGTAGGGCCGATTTCCCCGCTGGGTCTGCAGGTCGGCCAGCGGGTGACCAGCCTGGTCTCGCTGACCCTGACGCCGCTGCGGATCACCGACGGGCTACGCCGTTGGGATGGACGCAGCGGGCAGCTCCCCTGCACCGGCACCGCGGTGCTCTTCGCCCGTTCGATCACCACCCCACTGCCCGACGATCTGCCGGCGGGCCTGGCGCTGTCCGTGCTCGACGTGTGCGGTGCCGCTGCGCTGACCGATCGCGTGGTACGCCGCCGTGGGCGCGGAGCCTCGGTATGCGTGTTGGGCGCGGCAGGTAAATCGGGGTCACTGTCGCTGGTCGCGGCTCGCCGGGCGGGCGCCACGCGGCTAGTCGCCCTGGTCCTGGACGAGCCACAGGCCCAGGCGATACGCGCCGCCCGGCTGGCCGACGAAGTCGTCGTCGCCGATGCACGCGATCCCGTGGCGGTCGCCTCAGCAGTCCGCCCCCAGGTGAGCGTCACGGTCGTCTGTGTCGACGTGGCCGGTTGCGAACACGGGGCGATCATGGCGACCGCAGACCGCGGCACTGTGGTGTTCTTCTCCATGGCCACCTCGTTCGCTGCGGCCGCGCTCGGGGCGGAGGGTCTCGTCGCGGATGTCGAGATGATCATTGGGAACGGCTACGCCGCCGGGCACGCGGAGCTGGCGTTGCGGCTGATCCGGGAAGAACCCGGCCTGCGTACCCTTTTCGAGGAGCCGCCGAACGGTCGGAGCGGGGATACGGTCACCTCGTGAAAACCACACTGCTGCTGGGAGGGCGCATTCCCTCCGTCGCCGGAGCCACCGCCATGGCCGTGGCCGACGGGTTGGTGGCCTGGATCGGGGACGACAACACCGGACGGGTCTGCTTCGGGGATGCCGCCGAGGTGCTCGAGTTGCGTGGGGCGCTGCTCACCCCGGCCTTCGTCGACGCCCATGTGCACGCCACTGCCGCAGGCCTGCTCACCACCGGGCTGGATCTGACCGATTGCCCTTCATTACCTCAGTGCCTGGCTGCCGTCGCCCACCAGACGCGACCCGGCGCCGTGCTGTGGGGCCAGGGATGGGATGAAACCCGATGGCCACAGCGCCGCCCACCCACCCGCGCGGAACTGGACCGGGCCGCCCGCGGCGCACCGGTGTACCTGTGCCGGGTAGACGGACACTCTGCGGTGGTGTCCTCGGCATTGCTGGAGCGGGTCCCGGAGGCGATCGGCGCGCCCGGCTGGGCCGCTGACGCGCCGCTGACCCGCGAGGCACACCACCACGCCCGACGGGCCGCCAGAGAGTCGATCACGCCCGGCCAGCGTCGTGATGCGCAGCGCAGCTTTCTGGCCCAAGCCGCCGCGAAGGGGATCGCCGTCGTGCACGAGTGCGGGGGTCCGGACATCGCCGGAATCGACGATCTCGCCGATCTGCTGGCTCTCGACCACGGCGTCGAGGTGATCGGTTACTGGGGTCAGGCGGTCGACACGCCCAGCCAGGCCAGAGAGCTGCTCGAGGCCACCGGGGCGCACGGACTGGCCGGTGACCTGTTCTGTGACGGGGCACTCGGTTCGCGCACCGCCGCGCTGCGCGCGCCCTATGCCGACGCACCCGATACCTGTGGGGCCGCCTACCTGGACGTCGAGCAGATCGCCGCCCATGTCAGCGCCTGTACCCAGGCCGGTGTCCAGGCCGGGTTCCATGTCATCGGGGACGCCGCAGTCGACGCGGTGGTGGCCGGTTTCGCCACCGCGGAGGTGCAAGTCGGCACCGCGGCGCTGCGGGAATGCAGGCACCGTCTCGAACACCTGGAGATGGTGGATCGGGATCAAGTCCGGCGGCTGGCGGACTGGGGGGTGGTGGCCAGTGTGCAACCCGCCTTCGACGCGGCGTGGGGTGGTCAGGAGGGGATGTACACGCTGCGGTTGGGAATTACCCGGGCCGCTGTGATGAACCCTTACGCTCTGCTCGCGGCGCTGGGAGTGGGACTGGCGTTCGGGTCGGACGCTCCAGTCACCCCGCTGGACCCGTGGGGCACCGTGCGCGCGGCAGCGGGACACCGCAGTCCCGGTTCTAAGATCAATGCCATCGAGGCGCTCGCGGCGCACACCTACGGCGGGTACCGGGCGGCCGCCACCGCCGACCCGCTGGCGGGCACGCTCGTGCCCGGGGCGCCGGCGTCCTACGCGATTTGGGACAACGGTGAGGGGTTCGGGGACGATGGTCTCGGCGGCGACACCCCCACCTGCCTGCGTACCGTGCATCGTGGTGAGGTCGTCTTCGAACAGGAAGACGCATTGGGGTGAGCCGACTACACCTCAATCCCGCGACGGTGGGGCAAGCCCGTGCTCTCGCCGCCAGGGCGGCCGCGCCGATCGTGGAGCTGGCGCGGGGGCACACCACCGTCAGTGTGGAGCGCGCCACCCTGCGGCTGGCCGGGCTCGCCGGCATGGCCGGTAGCGCACCCAGCGGTGCTGGATCTGTTGACGCCGGATCCGAGGAGGGCGTTGTGCCTTGGGCGAACCGGGTGGTGGAAGCCATCGCCGAGCAGTGTGGACTCCAGGAGGGTGCTTGCCTGCCGGTGTTCCATGCTATGGCCGAGCACAACCTGGCCTCCCTCACCGACCTGGCCGAGGCCACCGCCGCCGGGGCAGTGTGCTATCAGGTGCCGGTGGGGAGGCAACGCCGTATCGCCGCCCTCGCCGCACGGCGCCGGGTCACCGCCGGACTGCACCGGATCGACGGCCAACGCCGGGAACGGGATCGGCTGGTGCGCAGGTTCGGTGATCCACCCCGCAGACCGTGGATCTATCTGATCGTGGCCACCGGAGACATCGACGAGGACGTCGTGCAGGCCTGTGAGGCCGTCCGGGCGGGCGCCGATGTGATCGCGGTGATCCGTTCCACCGGGCAGTCGCTCCTGGACTACGTACCGGAGGGGGCTACCCACCACGGTTACGCAGGCACCTATGCCACCGGAGAGAATTTCCGCATCATGCGGGCCGCATTGGACGAGGTCTCCGCCGAGGTCGGGCGCTACATCCGGCTGACCAACTACGCCAGCGGGCTGTGTATGCCCGAGATCGCGGTACTGGCAGGCTTGGAACGCCTCGACATGATGCTCAACGACTCGATGTACGGAATCCTGTTCCGCGACATCAATCCGGTGCGCACCTTCGTCGACCAGCGCTTCTCGCGGCAGATCCACGCCCGCGCCGGGATCATCATCAACACTGGTGAAGACAATTACCTCACCACCGCCGACGCCGTGGAAGCAGCGCACACGGTGACCGTCTCACAACTGCTCAACGAGCACTTCGCGCATGAGGCGGGGTTGCCGGACGAACTGCTCGGCCTGGGGCATGCCTTCGAGATCGACCCCGAACTGCCCGAGTCGTTCCGGCTGGAACTGGCGCACGCGCTGCTGGCCAGGGAGCTGTTCCCCCGGGCTCCGCTGAAGTGGATGCCGCCGACCCGACACATGACCGGCGACATCTTCCGGGGCCATCTGTTGGACGGGATGTTCACTCTCGCCGGCGCGCTCACCGGTCAGTCCATCCTGCTGGTGGGGATGATGACCGAGGGGGTGGCCACCCCCTGGCTGTCGGATCGGGATGTGGCGCTGCGGGGAGTCCGGTATGTACTGGGCGCTGCCGGAAACCTTGGCGAGGACTTCCGTCCAGCCCCCGATGGGTTCATCGTGCGCCGGGCGCACCAGGTACTCGATGAGGCGGTGAGGCTGCTTGAGCGGATCGTCGACGACGGGCTGCTCACGGCGATCGGCGCCGGTAGCTTTGGGCTGATGAAGCGCCCAGCAGACGGCGGCAGGGGCGCCGACGGTGTGATCGGGAAGGCCGAGGGGTACTTCAACCCTGCCACTGATGCGCTTGACGCCCGGGTGATCGCTGCCTCGGGGCAGGGAGACTTCCCCGGTGGGCTTCGTCGGGACGAAACGGCGATCATCGAGACGGGGCAGTAGCGATGGGACGACGAATCCGACCCTACGGGGACACCCGTGGCGACGGGATGGTACAGCTGTCCTTCACGCTGCCCTTACCGCACGGGCCGAGGGCGGAGGCCGCCGCGACACAGCTGGCCGCCACGATGGGCCTGCACCCGGCGATGGTGGCGCACTCCGCCCCAGTGGGCCCCGAGTTCACCTTCATGGTGATCTATGGGTCGGTGACGCACTCTGTCGATCTCGACGAGGTCCAGGTGATCGAGCGGGACTACCCGTTGCTCACTTCCGCCGAGATCAATTCGGCAGTGCGAGCGGCGCTGCATCGCAAGCTCGTCGTGGTCGGTGCCTGTGTCGGCACCGACGCACACACTGTCGGAATCGACGCGAT
Source organism: Pseudonocardiaceae bacterium (assembly GCA_050700515.1). Classification (GTDB taxonomy): domain Bacteria; phylum Actinomycetota; class Actinomycetes; order Mycobacteriales; family Pseudonocardiaceae. The sequence continues at coordinate 13,342 of JBOHHD010000454.1, read as the reverse complement.
CCTCAACGTGAAGGGCTTCGCAGGCCACAAAGGCCTGGAGTACTACCGAGAGCTACGAGTAATCAACCTCGGCGCCCAGGTGGCGGTGCCCGAGCTGGTCAGACAAGCCCGGGAACAACGAGCCGATGCGGTGCTGATATCCCAGGTGGTCACCCAACGCAATACGCACCTGAAGGGCACCCGGGAAACTGCGCAGGCATTCCGCGAGGCAATGGGTCAACGCCGACCGTTGCTGGTGGTCGGTGGACCACGTTTCGACCCGATGATGGCAGGTGAGCTCGGCGTGGACCGGGTATTCGGCCGCGGCACCACGCCCGGCGAGGTGGCCAGCTACCTTGTGCACGCGCTGACGAAGGGCAACCCTGCATGACCCTCGTCGTGGGTTTCACCGTCACGCATCGCCGTTATGTGGCGCACTCCGACGCACACTACGGGGGTGCGCTGGTTGACGGCGCCTACTGCCTCGGGCTGTTCGGCGACATCGCCACCGACCTGGCGATCCATACCGATGGCGACGAGAGCCTGCTGGCCGGTTACAGCTCAGTGGAGCTGCTCGCGCCGGTGCGCGGCGGGGACGTGCTCGAAGCCTCGGTGACATTACGGCGGATCGGTACCCGGTCCCGGGATCTGGATTTCGAAGCGCGGGTGGTGTGCCGGTCCAACCCGGAACGCGGGCCTTCAGCGGCTGACGTGCTCGCTCCTGCGCTGGTGGTCGCCCGTGCCGTGGGCACCATCGTGGTGCCAGGCACCACACCGGAGCTCTGAGCGGACCGTAGGCTGGTCGCTGTGGCTGTACCGACGGTGACTGTGGGCGACCGACCTGCCCTGGGGAACCCAGTCGGGCGGAGGACCGGCCCGGAGCTGCTGCGCTTGCTCACCGCTGTCGGAGCCGGTGGACTGCTGTATCTCTGTGCCCCGCCCCGTGAGCTGTGGTGGGGGGCGCCGATGGCGTTCGCAGTGCTGTGGCTGGCCCTGCACGCGCGGCCGGTCTGGAGGGGATTCGGAACCGGGTTCGCCTTCGGGATCGGCTTCTTCGTGCCGTTGCTGCATTGGGTCGGGGCGCTCGTCGGCCCCCTGCCCTGGTTGGTCCTCGCAACCGTCGAAGCGCTGGTAATGGCCTTGGCCGGGTTGGGAATCACCCTGGTGTCCCGACTCCCCGCGGCACCGCTCTGGGCCACCGGGGTGTGGGTGGCGGCCGAGGCGCTGATCGCCCGAGTGCCCTTCGACGGCTTTCCCTGGGGGCGGGTGGCTTTCGGGCAGCCGGCCGGAGTGTTTCTCCCACTGGCCGCGATCGGCGGTCCTGCGCTGCTCAGTGCGGCTGTCGTGCTGTCCGGTTTCGGTGCCGGAGAGCTGATCCGCCGGTTCATCCGGGGGCGACGATGCGGGAAGCTCGCGGGACCTGCCCTGCTGGCGGTGACCCCGGTGGTCGCCGGGCTGCTCGCCAGTGGGCTGCAGGGAACGCCCGGGGCCGGTGGCGAGGCGGTGACCGCAGTGGTGCAGGGCAATGTGCCCCGCGCCGGGCTGGACTTCAACGCCCAGCGTCGTGCCGTGCTGGACAACCATGCCGCGCGCACCGAACAGCTCGCCGCCGACGTGGCCGCTGGCCGGTACCCCCCGCCGGAGCTGGTGATCTGGCCGGAGAACTCCTCCGATATCGACCCGTTGCGCAACCCGGATGCTCGCGTGGTGATCGACCGGGCGGCCCGTGCCATCGGAGCACCGATTCTGGTCGGTGCTGTGCTGCAGAACAACGACGGGCGCCCCACCAACACCGCCATCGTATGGGACCCCCGGACCGGGCCGGGGGAGGAGCACGACAAGCGCCGGTTACAGCCCTTCGGTGAATACATGCCCTACCGGGAGTTCTTTCGCCTGTTCAGCCCGTATGTGGACCGGGCGAGCAATTTCGTCCCGGGATCCGGAGACGGCGCGGTAGATCTCGGGCCGGCTCGGGTGGGGGTGGCCACCTGTTATGAGGTGGTGTTCGACGACCTGGTACGCCAGAGCGTGCTCTCGGGGGCAACGGTGCTCGCCGTACCCACCAACAACGCCACATTCGGTTTTACCGAGATGACCTACCAGCAGCAGGCGATGTCCCGGGTACGTGCGGTGGAACATGGCCGAGTCGTCCTGGTGGCCGCGACCAGTGGGGTCAGCGCAGTGATCGCCCCGGACGGGACCGTCGAGCAGCAGACGACGTTGTTCACCCCGGCCGTACTGGTGACGCGGGTTGCGTTGCGTTCCGGTACTACGCTAGCCACCCAGCTCGGCCCCGGACCGGAGTGGGGCTTGGCGGCGCTGGGCCTGCTGGGTATGGCACTGGGGATGGTCCCAGCCCTCGTGGGCGCATCTCCACCGGTATCTCAACTGACCGCCGGCGCAGCGCGCCGGTGAAGGAGGACGTCGATGACGGATCAGCAGGGTAAGCGCGTCGAGACGGTTGTGGTGATTCCCACTTACAATGAGCGGGCCACCCTGCCGGCGGTCCTGGAACGGCTGCGGGCGGCCGTGCCGGGCGCGCACGCCCTGGTCGTGGACGACGCCAGCCCTGACGGCACCGGAGTGTTGGCCGATGAGCTCGCGGCGGCTGATGATCAAGTGCACGTGTTGCACCGCAGCGCCAAGGCTGGTCTGGGCGCAGCCTACGTGGCCGGCTTCCGATGGGCGCTGGAGCGCGGCTACGAGGTTGTGGTGGAGATGGATGGGGATGGATCTCATGCTCCTGAGGACCTGCCGCGGCTGCTGGACGCACTGGTCGAGGATCCGCCTGGCATCGGGGCTGACCTCGTGCTGGGCTCGCGCTACGTACCTGGTGGACAGGTAGTGAATTGGCCATGGCACCGGCAATGGCTCTCCCGTGGGGGCAACATCTACTCGAGGCTGGCGCTCGGAGTGCATCTGCACGACGTCACCGGGGGTTTCCGTGCCTACCGCCGCGACGTGCTCGAGTCCCTGGACCTCGACACGGTCGCCTCACAGGGGTACTGCTTTCAGGTTGACCTGGCCTGGCGGACGGTACGCGCAGGTTTCACCGTGGTGGAGGTGCCGATCACCTTCACCGAGCGGGAGCAGGGCGAGTCCAAAATGACCGGCAGCATCGTGCGCGAGGCCCTGTGGCGGGTAACGGTCTGGGGTGCCCAATACCGTCTCGCACAGCTGCGCGGCAGGGCCGCCACGACATCCGAGGCCACGAGGTTCGATCAGGAAGGTGTCGACAACAGGGCGAGAGATGAAAAAGGGGCTACCGAACCCGTGGGTTCGGTAGCCCCTCGCCGCCATCGGTCAGGCAGAACGTGAACGGCGCCCGCGCAGCTCGGTGAGTCGTTCATCGAGCAGCTGCTCGAGCTCGGGGATACTGCGTCGTTCCAGCAACATGTCCCAGTGCGTACGTGGCGGCTTGACCTTCTTCGGTTCCGGCTCGACGCCATCGATCAGCGCAGACTCGTTGCCGTGCAGCCGGCACTCCCAGTGCAGGGGAGGCTCGGCATCGTCGGCGAACGGGACCTCGAAATCATGGCCCTTGGGGCAGGCGTAGAGCGCCGACCGGCGAGGTGCAAGATCGTGGTCACGGTCGGTCTCGTAACTCACGGTTCCGAGCCGGCTGCCACGCAGAACGCGGTCGGCCATGGCGATTCCTTTCTCCGTCAGGGGCCGGTAGGCCCCCCTAGATCCAGCCCACCGGGTGCAACGCCGGGGAAGGCGTCAACGTTCCCAGACCACAAGGCCCGGCTCGACATCTCCCCCACTTAACGTGTAAGGGTCCACCCACAGAGGGTTGAACGCAGCATCAATGTGACGTGTTACCTCCTCGTGACGTCCACGAAACCACCCGTTCAGCCTAACCAGCTGGGCTCCACTCAATGGTGGCATGATCGCCCTAGACGACTGCGGGCTCGGGATTGCCCACAGCCGCGATCGCCCGGCGCACCGGTACCAGGGACAGCAGTATGAAGCCGAGGACGAAGAACACCACCAGGGACAGGATGGCCGGACGGAACGAACCGGTGGCTTGCCCGACGACGGAGAACAGTAGCGGACCCAGGGTGGAGGTGGCCTTCTCGCCGACCTCATAGACCGAGAAATACTCCGCTTCTCTGCCTGGCGGCACCAGCTGGCTGAACAATGACCGGGACAGCGCATTGGTGCCGCCCAGCACCAGTCCGATGCCCACGGCCACGAGATAGAACTGGACTTCGTCGCCCCGCTCGACGAAGTAAGCCGTAGTGATCACCACGATCCACAGCACCAGGCTGCCCATGATGGTGCGCTTGGCGCCGAACCGGCGGGCCACCCGACCGTGAAGTAAGGCGCCGAAGAACGCCGTGAACTGCACCAGCAGGATCGTGGTGATCAATGTGCTGCGCGTCAGCCCCAGCTCTCGCTCGCCGTACAGACCCGAAACGGTGGCCACCGTGGTGATGCCGTCCGTGTAGATCAGATAGGTGCCCAGGAAACCGAGCGTCAACGGGTAGGCGAGGGCTTCGCGGAGGGTACCGCCGAGTTGGCGGAAGCCTCCGGTGAGCACCGCGATGCCCCTTTCGGTGCCCTGAGGTGCTTGGTGGCGGCGCAGCCGGGACAGCGGGATGAGGGTGAAAGCTGCCCACCACAGCCCCGTGGTGACGAAACATACCCGCACTGCCTCGGACTCGGAGAGTCCCAGACCGTCGCGCCCGAGGTAAATCGCCAGTTGCCCGGCCAATGCGATGCCCCCGCCCAGAAAACCGAAGGCCCAGCCGCGCGCGGACACGCCGTCGCGTTCATCGGCTGTCGCGATCTCAGGGAGCACCGAGTAGTAGACGACCACCGAGGCGCCGTAGCCGATGCTCGCCACGAGGAACAGCACCACGCCCAGCTGCCAGTTGGTGTCGGTCACCAGGGCCAGCAGCACCGTCGCGCCCGCTCCGATGAACACGAAGAGCCCGAGCATCCGCCGCTTGTCCTGGGTGCGATCGGCAATGGCGCCGGTGACCGGCAGGACCAGCACTTGCAGGGCGGTGGACGCGGCGAGGAGATATCCCCACAGCGCGCCGGCCGGGAAGTGCAAACCGAGTAGCGAGATGTCGCAGCCGACCAGTGCGTTGTCGCCGATGCAGAGCTGACCGGAGGCCTTCGCGTCGTCCTCCGCCACCGAGGTGAGATAGAGCGAGAGGAACACGGTCATGATCGACGTGGGAAACACCGAATTCGCCCAGTCGTACCAGCACCAGCCCCGCTGCTCACGGCGGCGCCCGGCTTCGTGGTGCGGATCGCCCGTGGCGGGCTGGACCATCGCTTCGCCCACCTGAACCGCCTCTCAGATCGGCCGGTGCGGCCCGCCCCGGCCGCCGCACTCTACTGTGCCGCCGGATCCTGGCCAGGCCACGCGCCCCGGGCGCGCAGCACGTCGCGCAGGACGTCAGGCCGATCGGTGACCAGCCCATCGACACCGAGGTTCAGCAGTGCCTCCATCTCTTCAGCCCGGTTCACGGTCCATACGTGCACCTCCAGGCCGATGCGGTGGGCGTAGCGCAGCAGCGTGCGGTCGACCACCTTGATCCCGTGATAGCGCGCCGGCAGCTGCGCCAGCTCACCGCCGACCGGCGCGTTCGTGGCCAAAAACGGCACCATCGAGCGCAGCCGCAGCGCCGCCGCCGATGCCGTGCCCAATGAGGTCAACAGTCGCGGTCCGGCCGCTCTGCGCAGTCGTCGGAGTCGGTCGTCGGAGAACGAGGCGAGACAGACCCGGTGCCAGGCCCTGGTGCGATGCAGCAGGTCAAGGGCTGGCGCCACCGCCGAGTCAGCTTTGATGTCGACGTTGAGCAGCGCGTCGGGGAGTTCCTCAAGCAGGTCCTCCAGCCGGCAGACCGGCTCACGACCCGCTACCCGCGCGGTCCGGACCGTGGTCCAATCCAGCTGCTCGATCCGGCCGCTGCTGTCGGTGGTCCGGTCCAGCGTGCTGTCGTGCAGCACCACCAGAATCCCGTCTCGAGTGGCACGGGCGTCGGTCTCCAGGTATCGGTAACCCTCCGCTTCCGCCCGGCGGAACGCGGCGAGGGAGTTCTCCATGCCCGCCAGCTCGTCGAGGTGCCAGCCGCGATGCGCGAAGGCTCGGGGGAAGGGTCCGTCCAGGTACGGATGCACGGGCGGGGCCACGGTCGGTAGTGTGCCGGTCCTCCGGTGGGTCGCCCAGCTGGCACCGGGCGGTTGCGGCTACGGTCAGTTGCTGTGAGCGTCACGATCGCCGAGTTCGCGAAGACGGCCAGGGGATGCGCATGGTGCGGCAGCAGGCTGCCCGCCGGTCGAGCCGGTCGGCCCCGTCGTTATTGCGCCCAAGCCTGCCGACAACGAGCCTATGAACAGCGCAACGCCGGGCAGCGCGCCGGTCTGGCCGATGACGCTGTCGTGCTCTCCGCCCGTGAGTTCGACGACCTCACCGACCGTGTCTTCCAGCTCCGCTGCGCTGCCGAGGACGTACTCACCGCTGTGATCGACGGGGCTGCCGCAGCCGAGTTGCGCCGGCTGGCAACTGACTTGACGATCGCCGCACGCGACTTGGAGCGGCTTCGCTGAACCGCGGACGGTCGGGCTCAGCGCATCATTCGGTCGATCGTCTCGGCTATTTGGGTGGCCATTCGGGCGTTGTCGGCGGGAGCCACCGTCAGATGCTGGCCGCCGTCAGTTGCGGACAGCAGGCGAGCGGTCCAGCGGCCGGCTTCGGTGTCGAACCACTCCACTGGGCGGGAGCGGTACCGTTTGCCAGTTCGGTTCCGGGCATTCGCGACGATCTGCCCGCCGCGCAGCCTGGGCCTGGCCAGAACCGCCTCCAGCGCACGGAGCTGGTGCCGGAAACGCTCCGACATCAAGGTTTACCGGAATCGCTCCCGGCGCGCCGGGAACCGCTTGTCCCGGTGTGGGCGTCGGCGCTCCGCTGGCGCCACGGCCAGTCGTTCCGGGATTGTTTCCGCCAGCCGTGCTGCGGGGACCAGGCAGGCCGTGCTCGTAGTGCTGGTGTTCGAATCCCTCCGGCCGTTCAGTGGCAGGTGATTCACCCCCATAGGGAGGACGGTGCACCGGAGCGGGGTTCACCGGTCCAGAAGAAGGTTGTGTCGGAGCCATGTCCTCTTTCCTGCTGTCGCCGACCGCGAAGTAGACGCCGCAGAATCCGGGCCCGCTGGTCTCCAGTGCCCGCTTGGCGTGGTATCGGCCTACCGTGATGTCGGTGACGCTGGAGGCGTCGGAGAGCATCAGCTCGTCGATGCCGAGTTCTTCGTCGATAGTGATTGAAGGGCCGCCCTCCTGGTCGCCCCAGTCGCAGCTGCACAGGCCGACGACCTCGTCGGGGCGCCCCCACGGGGGACGCCCAGCCAGCTGGTTCCTCAGCGGTGAGGAGATCACCGCATCGATGCGTGCTGGTGCCTGACTGGGCTCGCAGCGTCACAGTCGCGGTCATCCTGTCAGACGCACGCACCCCATGTTCTGGTTCCACAGAACTCGCGAAAATGCGTGCCACGAGCGGCGTCAGCTCGAATCGAAGCTGGGCTGGCCTCCCCCCACAGGCTGCGCAGCATGGCGGGGTTATTGCGGGGGCAGGTGGCAACCGGTGTTCATGCTGAGGATGGTGTTCACTGCGGTGCCGAAGTCCAGGGTGCCGCCGTAGGGGTCGGGTATCACCATTTTGTGATTACCGGGCCGATTGACGATCACCTCGGGGGTGCTGAATCCGTACCGGCCGGTGATCTCCTGCACGATGACCACCGCCTGATCCCATCGGTCATCCGGGAACCCGCCCAGTGCGGTCCACCGATCCAGGGATCGGCTCACGCCCTCGCGTACGTCAGGGAACTCGAAACCGCAGCCACCGCGACTTTCGTTGTCGTCGTTCACCCAAGCCAGTCCGCCGAGTTCGGCGCTGAGCCGGTCGCGCACCTCGGCCTGCATTTGCTCGTACCGGGCGCTGATCTGTTCGATGTCGGGTCGTTGCTGCAGGGTTGCGCGCTGGTCTTCCACGCTTTCTCCTCCGATGATTCCGCACCCGCCGAGCAGCACCGCCAGTACCACCACGGCGGTCAACAGGCCCGGTCTGTGGCTAACTGCCGGGGACAATGTCACGTGCCTTTCTGACCGCGTCGCCGATGACGCCCCCGGCGTCGTCGAGGAACTCCCGGGCGTGATCACCTCGGCCGGTGTTCTCCCCGTCGATTGCCCGATCACCCACCCCGGCAACGACCACACTCATGTTGTGCTGACTGGTGCTGTCCGGTGCCAGATAGTTGGAGTGTCCGGTCACCTCGGTCAGTTCCCGGCCATCCGGTGTCCGGGCCGCGCTGGAGGATAGGTCGGTGAGCCCGTCGAGCTGGTTGGGGTCGTCACCGAATCGGCCCAGGTCAGCGACCGGGTCGTTGCGTGCCTCGACCACGTAGGCATGTCCCTCCGCCACGTGAAGGTCCCGGATGTCGGAGGTGCCGATGCCGGGGGAGCCGAAGAAGATCACATCGTCGACACCGCCGGTCTGCTGCACGGCGTGCCCCGTGGTGGTGGAGCCATAGGAGTGGCCGATCGCGGTGAGATGCGGATCATCTGGGTGGGCGGCGTCGATGCCATCCAGGAATCCGCCCAGCGCGGCCCCACCCGTTCGGGCCTGGCTCTCGCCGAGCACCGAGCGGCCCGGGTCCGCGATCTCGCCCCACTGTGGGGCCTCGTAGCCGATCCAGGTGACCGCCGCCACCGAGCCGCCATCGCCAAAGCTCCGGGACTCGTTCTCGGCCTGCCGCTGCAGCTGGCGCATCTGGTCGTCGTACCCGGCCAGGCTGCCTTCCACGGTGGAGGTGAAACCGGGGGTGAACACCGCGACGTGGTCGGCGGTGTCGACATTGCCGATGGCTACCGCGGCCTTGACCCGCTGGCCTGAGGTGTCGAGTAGGAGCAGTTGGCGGTCTCCTCGGGCCAAGGTGTCGTCGATGGCGTCGAGCGCCCGCAGCTTGTCGTGGACCTGACCCAGCTGCGCGGCGGCGGCGCGGTCGTCCCCGTAGGCGGCGGCCTGGAGCTGGGTGGCCTGGTCCTGTAGCGCGGCCCGCTGCTCGGGCAGCTGTGCCCGGTTGGCCTCGTCGCGGACCTGCGCGGGGATACCGCCCAGGTTGCCGAGCAGGTCCGGGCGCGAAGCCGTCAGGATCGCCCGCTCGGACTCCGACAGCGCCGCCCACCAGCTCGCCACCTGCTGCGGTGTGCCGTCCTGGGGTGGCCTCATCTCGGACAACTCACCGGCCGCCGCGCCCGCCGCTGCCGCGCCGGCCAGGGTTGTGGTGGTGCCGTTCTCGATCTCGAACCGGGCGGCGGCGTGCAGTACCGCGGTCAGCTCTGTGTCGATCTCCGTGGCGCGGCGCAACACCTGCGTCAGCAGCCCGGTGACCTCGTCTCGCACCGTGGCCCGCTCCCGGGCGACCGCCTCGACCTGATCAGCGGGGACCTCCGGTGGCGCCACGTCGATCACCTCGGCGTCCGGGCCGACCGCGAAGCCGTGGCGCCACGCCAGTCCCTCGGCCTCAGCCAGAGCACGCTGGATCTCGATCACCGCGTCCGCGGTGTCCCCGACCGCGCGGCGCACCCCGGCCACCCCGGCCACGATCCGGCGCATCCGCTCGACGACCCGATCGAAGTCGGCCACCGCCGCCTCAGCCGCCGCGCCGGTCCAGCCCGCCGGGTGCCGTGCCCTGGCCAGGTCATCGTCCAGGGTGACCAGGGTGTCCCGGTGGGTACCGAGCGCGGCGAAGGCCCTGTCCAGATCGGCCGGTTTCCACTGCCGGATGTCGACCAGACTCAGCATCAGCAGCTGCTCTGACTGTTGACCCAGAACCGGACTGACATCGCTACCTCCCTCGCTCGCGGCACTGTCCGTGGAATTCTGCACTCAGACCGCGACTGCCGCTGCCAGTTCTCCGAATATTTTCAGGCCGTCCGCACCAGGCTCAGCTCGAAGCGCAATACCTGCTCCACCCGAGCGACCGGGAGATCGAATAGATCAACGATCGACTTCGCGGACTCGCCGGCTCAAAACTGCTCGGCGGCCACCTCGGTCGGCACGGCCCGCACCACTGCCACCCGTTCGGGTCAGCACATCATGCGGTCGATTAGCTCGGCTATCTGGGTGGCCAGGCGGGCGTTGTCGACGGGGGCGACCGTGAGGTGCTGGCCGCCGTCGGTGGTGGGTAGCAGGCGAGCGGTCCAGCGGCCGGCTTCGGTGTCGAACCACTCCACCGGGCGGGAGCGGTGCCGCTTGCCGGTCCGGCTCCGGGCGTTCGCAACGATCTGCCCACCACGCAGCCGGGGTTTGGCCAGCACCTCCTCCAGCGCGCGGAACTGGTTTCGGTATCGGGCCGACGTCGAGGGCGAGGTGTCGTAGATGCTCACCGCCGCCTGCTGAGCGGGCATCAGCACGTCCCGGGGCAAAGTGAGCGACTGACCGGGTGCTGCGGCCACCGGGGGCAGTTGGTCGATCAGGGCCAACAGCAGCGAGCTGCCACGCCGCCGCATCAGGTGCAATCCATCGTCATCCAGGCGCGCGAGCAGCCCATGCTCTCCTGATCGGGCCGCGACAGCGCGGTCCATCACAGCCTGGCCTGGTTCGCTGAGCCAGTGCATGTCTACCCATACCGGAGCGCGGGCCAACAGGGTCAGGGCGTCGTACAGTTCGGGCTCCAGGCGCTCGCCGCGCGCCAACCGCCGCGCCCCCAGCTGCTGGTAGACCCGTCGACGCAGCTGCGCGCGCTCGTCGTAAGTCCGGCCATGACCCAGGATCTGCAGCGGATACACGTGCTCGCCGAGGTTGAGATCAGCCCAGCAGATGTCGTACTGCTCGGCGGTGAGTGTGACGTCCCGGATCACCGCTTGCCTTTGAAGTAGTAGTCGGGCGGGTCCTCACCGATGACCGGTGGCGCGACGCGGCGACCGTCACCCCAGATGTCCTCGGTCTCGATGAGGTAGCTCGGGCGCCGGTGCTCGGTGTCCTCCTCACCCCGGCCACGGCCACCACCGGCCATCGGGGGAAACGCGCTCCCGTGCCCGCCACCGCGACCGGCCGGGCCAGCAGCGCCCCGAGCGGTGGCTTCGGCTGCTCCCGTCAGGCCACCACCGCGTCCCGGTGCGTTCGGGTGGGTAGCTGGGTTCGAGTCACCGAGACCGGCCGAGCCCCTCGGGCCGAACCCGCCACCCGCACCGCCACCACGGCCAACTCCGCCACCAGGCACGGGCCTACCGGGCACGCGCCCGCCTATCGCGGCGGCGGGCAGGATGCCCGGCGAGCCGATGTCCCCACCTCCGCTCGGCGGCCTGACCCCAGGGGGAACACCAGGAACTCCGGGATTCGGGTGACCCGGATTCAGCTGACTCGGCGTGGACTCAGGCGGCCTGTAATCGGTGGTGGGCGGGGTACCACCCCCATCGCTGCCGGAGACCCCGCCGGGTGTCCCTCCGTCGGCGCTGCCCGCCAGTGGGACTGCACCGCCGAGCCCTCCGGCAGCGCCGTCCGACGTCGGTTTACCAGAGGTCAGACCGGTGTCTCCGCTGCCGAATTCCGGCGGCGGCGTGAAGGCGGGCATGGTCCCGTTGGTGTTGTGCAGCGACGTGCTGTAGGTCTCGGTGACCCGGATGGCCTCCTCGCGTGCCGCATTGTGCTGCTCGTACTGCTCACGGGCGTCGCCGAGGATCTGTATCCACTTGAAGGGATTGCTCGTCGAATTGATCTGGTTCTGGTACACCGCCGGGTCATAGGGCACCGGATCCGGCATGTCTGCTTTTGCTTTACCTGCGGCGTCGGCCTGGGTGCGCATTGTAGTGCTCATGTACTGCACGCCCTGACCGGTTTGCTCACTCCATTTGGCAAGCTTGACCAACATGTCGCGGGCGGCGAGACCCGCCTCCCCCTTCCAGACCGCATCAAGGCTTGTCGCGGTATGATGCAGACTCGCCCCGAAGTTCATGATGGCGTTGCCGAGCTCGTTCCACACCTTGCCCAGCTCGTCCACTTGCCCATGCGTGGACGTGTCAATCATCGCCTTGAGCTGGGGATGCTCGTAATGTCGTGCATGAGTGCGCGGAATGTCGGCCGCAGGCCGCATCATCAGTCCATCAGCCAACTGCCAGCGTTGAAAGTCACTAACCATACCACCCAGTAAGCCACGGTGCTCATACTGCTGGATTTCATATCCGTCAGGCCGCTGCGCAGAGGCAGGTGGCGCACCGCTGGCGGGCGTACCCGCTGGACCTGGGCTCGTGGATCCGGAAGGTTGCGTCGGTGCCATTTCCTACTCCCTATGGCAGTTTCGGTTCGATGAGCGCGGCAGCCCGATCAGCGATCGCGCAGGCGTGCGGCGTGTCGTTCAGGTACAACGCCAGCACGCTGATGTTCGCGCTGTCACCGACAGCGAAGGCGACGCTGCAGTAACCGGGCCCACTGCCTTCCACGACACGCTTCGCCTGGTGACGGCCGATCGTGACGTCGCTGACGCTGGACGCGTCGTCAAGGTTGAGACCGTCGATCCCGAGTTCCTCGTTAATTCCAGTGGAGACTGTGCCTTCCTGCGTTGCCCAGTCGCAGCGGCGTAGGCCGAGGATCTCCTCAGGGGCGCCTTGCGCGGGAACGCCAAGGGATGTCGCTTCCTCGTGTGTGAGCAGGTCACACGCCTCAATGGCGGCCAAGGCAGTTGTCAGCGCAGTGCTCGGGGGCAGGGAGGTTTGTGACGACGGCGAGGGCGTGAGTACCCCCGCAGGGGTGTCCGCATCAGGTACTGAACAGCTTACTACCACGAGTACCACAGACAGTGGTGCGAGGATGGTACGGAGGCTCATGGATGACCCATTCGCTTGAAGTTCTCCTCGGCCTCGGCTTCGATCTGCTCGTAGTTCCGCATGCCGATCTTCAACGCATAATCTGCCTCCTCGATCGCCTCGTGGAAACGCTGCAGCGCATACTCCAGTGACATCTGGTCACCGGCGGCCACCTGCGTATCGAGATCCGCGATTTTCCGCGCCTCAGGCAGGTCACCCAACTTGGCCTGTTCCTTGAGGTAGTTGATCCGTGCTAGCTGCCTGTTCAATTCCGTCCGGACTGTTCCGATGGACATGATCATGGCATTGGCCGAGACCGGGTCGACGGCGAAGCCAGCTACACCGCCCAGTTGGGCCGTCCCGAGAAGTTTGCCTGGCATCTGAGTCGCTCACCCCAAGCGTTGCTCGTGTCTGACCGTGCTCGCAGCGTCACGGTCAGGGTCATCATGTCAGACGTGTGGATCGGGCGGTTTGGTTCCGCTGAGTTTGGCCCACAAGCGACGTTCCGGGCTTGGGGTGGGTGGTGCGCCGAGGCGGTTAGGGG
>JBOHHD010000453.1:0-3336 GCA_050700515.1 Pseudonocardiaceae bacterium | reverse complement strand
CTGCGCGGCACGGGCCACCGACGCGGCCGCCTCAACGGCGTGTTCGAACACGGCGGGGAGCAGGGCGCCGGCTCGGGTGTCGAGCACGACCGTCGTGGTCGGCTCGGTGGTGTCGACGTGCTCGCGGACCATCAGCGAGCCGGTGCGCGCGGTGGAGCGCCAGTGGATCCGCCGAGGATCGTCACCCACCACGTATTCCCGCAGCGCGGAGAAGGTGACGGTGCCCGTCCGGGCATTGTCGGTGCGCCGACCCTCGAAGTCGGGCACGGTCCCCACCGGCAGGGTGCGCATCGAGTGGATCCTCGGGTGCACCCACAGCACGTCCTCGCCGCCGTGGCGTTGTTTGCGCCGCAGCAGGCCGAGGGGATCGGTCCGCTCGATGGTGATCGGCCCCAGCGGCAGCCGGCCGCGACGGCGCGTCGGCACCGGGTACTGCACGGTGCGCCAACCGCCTGCCGCCAGCCCGGGCACCGCCAGCTCCAGCCCCTCCCCGGTGATCCGGTCGACGACGACGAAGCCGGGGGCCGGCCAGCGGGACAGGTTGCGGATGACCATCCGGCCCAATGCCGGCTGGCCGACCCCCAACCGGTCCGGGGTGATGGTGCGCCGGAGGCTGACCGTGGGCCGGATCGAGACGAACAGGGCGGCGGTGGCGAGCAGCACCGCGCCGGCGACCGCCAACCCGACCAGCACCTGGTAGCCGAACCCGAGGCCCGCGCCGAGGAGCACGGCCGAGCCGGCGAGCACGGACCATCCCGTGCCGGTCAACGGCGGGGTCAGGGCCGGGGGAACCCGCGGCAGGGAGACTCTCGGCACCGTCGATCGGCTAACGGGTCGCGACCGGCGCGGGGACCGTGCTGAGCACGTCGGTGAGTACCTGGGCCGCCGTCGCGCCCCGTACCTCGGCCGCGGCGGTGAGCACCAGCCGGTGGGTGAGTACCGGCCCGGCCACGGTCTTGATGTCATCGGGCACCACGTAGTGGCGGCCGAGCCCGGCGGCGAACGCTTGCGCGGCCCGGACCAGGGCCAGGCTGCCCCGGGTGCTGACCCCGAGCCGCAACGCGTCGTGCGTCCGGGTGGCCGAGGCGAGCAGCGCGACATACCGGGTGAGCTCGGGTGCGACATGCAGCGCGGCTGCCGCCTGCTGCAGCCAGGCCACCTGCTCCAGCGTCGTCACCGGCCGCAGTACCGGCGCCGCGGCATGTGCCCGGCCGGCCAGGATCGCGGTCTCGGTGTCCAGGTCGGCGTAGCCCAACGACAGCCGCATGAGGAACCGGTCGAGCTGTGCCTCCGGCAGCTGGTAGGTGCCCTCCAGGTCGATCGGGTTCTGAGTGGCGATCACCAGGAACGGCCTCGGTACCGGATGGCCGACCCCGTCCACCGTGACGTGGGCCTCCTCCATCACCTCCAGCAGGGCCGACTGGGTCTTGGGACTGGCCCGGTTGATCTCATCGGCGAGGACGACGTTGGCGAACACCGGGCCGGGCCGGAAGACGAACCGCTGCTGGGCCTGATCCCAGATCGACACTCCGGTGATGTCGCCGGGCAGCAGATCCGGGGTGAACTGCACCCGCTGCCAGCTGCCGGCGACGCTGGTGGCCAGCGCCTTGGCCAGGGACGTCTTCCCGGTGCCCGGCACATCCTCGATCAGCAGGTGGCCACCACCGAACAGGCAGGCCAGCGCGAGCCGGATAGCCGAGGTCTTGCCCTGCAGCAGGCGCTGCACCTCGGCGAGCACCGTGTCGTGGGTCTGCCGGAAGCGGGCGGCGATCTCCGCGGGTGGGAGGGCGTGCTGAGTTGTGGTCACGGGCATCCAATCATGCGGTCAACGAGGCATCCGGCTCAGGACGATTCGGCCGAGGCCAGGCAGGTGGGGGGCGGCGGGGTCAGCGGGGCTTCCAGGACGCCGAGGGCGATCACCTCGTAACACGACCCATCGCGGGCCGCGACGTCGACGAAGGTGGTCTCGCCCGGCGGCAACACGTTCTCGGTGGGTTGCTTGTCGCGCAGGACCAGGTAACCGCGGAACCCGGCCAGCTGCTCGGCATCGGCCGACCAGGACAGCACGACCTGGCCGTTGCTCCCGACCGCCGCGCTGGCCGGGATCACATAGCGGGTCTGCGGCCGGCTGGGCTGCGCGGTCACCGGCTCATCCGGCGATAGTCCCAGCCAGGCACCGATCGCCAGCCCGAGCACGGCAGCGGTCAGTGCCGCGGTGACCAGGGGCCACCACCGCCTGCGGCGGGCCTGCGGCGATGTCGGTCGGACCGGCGGTGGGCGGGTCGCTGCTTCGGTGGACTGAATCGCGGCGTTCTGCGTCGGTTCACGCGCGTCCACCGACGCGTCACCGGGGACCGGTGGGCCAACAGGGGTCGGTGGGCCAACAGGGGTCGGCGGGCCGACGAGCTGGACGGCGGATATCCGGACAGGCTCGTCGGCATCGGAGGGCGGATCGTCGCCCACCAGTGCCCGGAGTCGTCGCAGTTCGTCGGCCACCTGGGCGGCGGTGGGCCGTCGAGCGGGCTCCTTGGCCAAGCATCCGGCCACCAGCTGCCACAGCGGCGCAGGCACGGTCGCCGGCCGAGCCGGCTCCTGCTCCACATGGGCCCGCAGCAGGGCAGCGGTGTTCGGCTCGTGGAACGGCCGCCGCCCCGCGAGCACCTCGAAGAGGATGATGCCGAGCGAGTAGACATCGGCAGGTGGGCCCGCCTCGCGACCGGCGACGAGTTCGGGCGCCAGGTAGGCAGGTGTGCCGAGCAGCTGGCTGTGCCGGGTGAGCGTCGGCGAGTCCAGCGCCTTGGCCAGGCCGAAGTCGGTGAGCAGGGCGCGGGGCCCTGGACCGCCGGTGACCAGGACGTTCTCTGGTTTGACGTCGCGGTGCACGACACCGGCGCCATGCACCGCAGCCAGGGCGTCGGCGACCTCGGCCAGCAACCGCACTCCGGTCGCGCGGCCCACCGTGCGTCGGGTCAGCCGCGACCGCAGGTCATCTCCGTCGACCAGATCCATCACGATCGCGAGCTCGCCCGCCTCGGCGACCAGATCGTGCACCCGCACCAGATGGGGGTGCGCCAATCGCAGCAGCGTGGCCCGCTCGGTCAGCAGCCGGGCGACGGTGGCCCGATCCTCGGCGAACTGCGGACGCAGCAGCTTGGCGGCCAGCACGCTGCCGTCGTCGCGGCGCCGGGCCCGCCACACGGTTCCGGAACTGCCCGCGCCGATCTGGGCTTCCAGCAGGTACCGGGCGCCCAGTGGTCGCGTCGACGAACGAGCCGGCTCGATCGGATGGCTGGGCGGCCTGGTCGCCAGCCGCTCCCGATCAACGCCCTCTCGGTC
>JBOHHD010000452.1:0-2831 GCA_050700515.1 Pseudonocardiaceae bacterium | reverse complement strand
CTGGGGAGGGCGAGTGGGGTGTTCTTTGTCGCAGCGTGGCTCTCAGTGGATGCTGGGAGGTCACTGGACGGGAAGGGGACTGCCGTATCCGCTGCTGCCGCAGGGGCCGGGTCGCCCCCCGATGATGGCGAGGCCGTTGTTGGTGTTCGGGCCCGTCCCGCAGAAGTTCGCCTGTTCATTACTGGCGACGGGAGTGCAGCCGAGGCCGACAGGTGTGTTCACTTCTTGGGTCACCACTCCGAGGAGGGCGAGTAGTTGGGCCGTGGACGGATCGTTTGTAGTGGACACGCTGTTGCATTGGTACGGGGTTTCTTCTTGGGCTGCGGCTACTCCCAGGGTGGTGAACAAGAGTCCCAGTCCCAGCCCGGTGGCGGCCATGAGTGTGGTTGGTCGACGCATCGCTTTTTTCCTTTGTGTGGTTGGTGAGGTGCTCACTCCGGCGAAGGGAATAGACGCTCACCTGTGGTATGGGGACACAATTCTCGTTGTAGGTTCTACAGCAGGGCAATCCGTGCTCCTACGTAGCTTTGTTCGGCTACTACCTAAATTGTGAACATGGCCGGACTGGCTCTCACCAGGGCTCTCGGTTATAATCGTGCCACCGTCCCGATCCCCTTGCGCGAGGCTGGGAGGGTGACCGTCTTCGTGACGCTGAGCGTGTCTTTCCTGGATCGAACACGCGGTCGGGTGGTTCAGGAATCACCCGGAGATCCAGGCGCCGAGAGGGTTTGTCGTTTCTGCTTGGCCCTCGGCGTGGTGTCGTCGGGCTCGATGGGCGGGCTGAGGGGTCGCTTTTGTGGTCGCGATGTGGTCGCGTGAGGCGGGTCCACGCTGGGTTCAGGTGGGCAATCGTGGATGTTATTAAGCGGCTGACCTGCGAATATGGGGAAGGGTGTTCAACGGCGGTGAGTGAGGGACTTAAAGGAGTTCCAGAAGGTCGGGCTGGCGGTTCGATCGTGGTTTCTGCGGCGCAGGCGGCATGATCTGCGGATGACCGACGGGGAACATGCGACTTCGGTGCCCGGTGTCGTGCTGTGGCGACGTACCTTCGGGTCCACCCCGGAGCGGGCTCGAATCCTGCCCGACGGCTGCCTTGACTTGCTGTGGGACGGTCGCCGCCTGTTCGTCGCAGGGCCGGATACGGCAGCGCGCTGGCATCAGGCTCGCCCGGGAGTCTCTTACGTCGGACTGCGCTGCTCGGGCGGGATCGGCCCGGTGTTGCTGGGTGTGCCGGCGGATGAGCTGCGCGACCGGACGCCAGACCTCGACGAGCTGTGGCCGTCCGACCAAGCGCGGCGGCTGGCCGAGCGGGTTGCGGCCGATCCGACGGGGGGATTGAAGAGGTGGGCGGTGGAACGTGCCGCGATTCGGGAGGTCGATCCACTCGGACCGCGGGTCCTCCAGATGGCGTCGGCCGCTGCGCCGGTGGCCGTGATGGCCGACCGGCTGGGGCTCAGCGCCCGGCACCTGCATCGGCGGTGCCTGCCTATTTTCGGCTACGGGCCACAGCGGCTGGCGCGGATCCTACGGCTGAGCCGGGCGCTCGATGAGGCGCGGGCCGGCGTGCCGCTGGCACAGGTGGCGGCCGGGTGCGGCTATGCCGACCAGGCGCACCTGTCCCGGGAGGTGCGCGCGTTGGCGGGGACGACACCAAGGGAGCTGCTGGGGGAGCTAGCGCCCCGGTCGAGCCCATAGGCGCAGTCTGTCGGCCGGGCGCGGCGAAGTCACCTCAGAATGGCGGGGTTACCCGTTCGTCTTCCTTTTTCTGCTCATGGCGTCATCTCGGGACCAGTCGGTGCGGTGGCCCCGACCAGGACCGCTACGGTGATGACGATCAGCACCGTCAGTCCCAGGACGACGTAGCCGATCACCAGACCGGCGGAGGCCAGTCCTTTGCCGCTCTCCCCGGTCCGGGCGATCTGGCGGCGGGCCAGGTGTCCGAAGACGAGGGCCAGCGGCCAGAACGTGAAGGCCAAGACCAGCGTCAGGATGGCCAGGGTGTTCGTGGGAGGCGGATAGTGCCCCGCGACAGAGGCCGGGGGACGGTGTTGTGTCGGGTGGTCCGGTGGCCGGTACTGCTGTCCCGCCGGCGGGGGGCTGTACGGTAAATCCTGCGGCATCACTGGTGATCTTCTCCTGGTGGGGTTGGTGGTCAGGGGCTAATAAGGGTCTGGGGACCGTCTCGTGGACGTGCTCAGCTGCTCTGGTCTGATCACCCGGTCCAGCGGGGCCAGCAGTCCGAGCGTTCTGCGGGCACCCGACGGCGCAGCGCACGGTGGTGGCATCGGTCTGAGGGGTGATGCCACCTGGTCATGACCGTTCATCTCCGTCGGCGCGTGGTGCGACGATCGTCAGGTCGGCAATGTCGATCAGTGTGGTCATCCCGGTGGGAAAGGCCACGAACACCGCAGTGGGGTGGGGGAAGTAGCGCTGGTCAGGACCGACGACCAGTCCCGTGCCGTTGATCCACCGGTCCCGGCGCCCCGGACGGACCACGACGTGGCTGCCGGTGGGTGGGGCCAGCACGCTCACCGCTTCGGCGGGGTTGAGCGCCGCTGGGCGTGCAGCTCCCCGATCCCGGCCGCCAGCACCGAGCAGAACTCCTGGGCCTGACCGGTATCACCGAACGAGGCGCTGCCGGGCTGGGGCAACACCACGACGAGCTCCCCGTCGCGGACCAGAACCGCGCCCCGCGCCCGACGCCCGGTCACATCGCTGCACGCGAACCAATACTCCGATCCCTGCACCATCCGGACTCCTCTCACCGATCACGTTGGGCAAACACCGGCCAGGCCCCCGCACCCTCGGGGGGATGCCCATTGGGGGCACGC
>JBOHHD010000451.1:0-2539 GCA_050700515.1 Pseudonocardiaceae bacterium | reverse complement strand
TTATCGGACGCGGGGGTAAGCAGGGCGCACGACAGTGAACGTCACCGGACGTCAGTAACCATGACCTGCATTTGACAGCCCATCCCGCAGAAAGTGCACACACCCACCGCAATGCGCAAACTCTGCCTGCACTCCGGGAGGGAGACATCGAAGAGACATGAGCACCAGTCACTTGTGCAATCCGGAGACCGGAGCCGTCACCTAGTCTATGACACACCCGACGGTCAGAAGTCGGTCCCGATCGATGCAGGTACATCGACGCCGGGGTCTTGACCGGGGAAAGGTCCGGCCCATGAGCACCGTCCCCACCCTCGAACAGTCCTGTGCCCTCGCGGAGCTGGTGTGCCGGGGGAGGCTGAATGACGAGCGCCGTTGTTTGATTGCCAATCGGTAGTAATGATCTTCTCGGTGTGATCGAGTCGGCTCCGGTGTGGCGATGGGGTGTGTACCCGAGGTGGTGCATCGGCACGTAGCCTGTCGCCACCTGCTCACCGAGGTTTCGCCCCGGGTAACTCTCCGGGGCATCGGTGGGGAGCTGGTGAGGAGAAGTCCTTCATGGACATGGAAGCTGAGGAAGCGCGCACGATTGGTGCACAGCTGCGCATGATCCGCAAGCGGCGTGGGTTGGGCTTAAAGGTGGCGGCCGACCTCGCGGGGATCAGCAAGCCGTACCTCTCGATGCTCGAACGCGGAGAACGCGGGTTCAACAGGCGCGGACTGCTCGAAGACCTCGCCGCGGCGGTGGGCTGCTCTGTGGTCGATTTGACCGGGCAACCCTACCACCTCCCTGGTCGGCAGAGCGTCGATACTTTCGCGGCGGTGCCAGGTATTCAGCTCGCGTTACATGATTATGGCCCTGACGACGTCCCCGACGTCAGTCCACGACCGCTGGAGCAACTCGTGTTATGGGCAGAGGAGGCTAACGAGCATTGTGCCCAAGCTCGGTATTCCCTCGCCGCCAAGGACGTCGGCGCCTTGGTAACAGAATTGCAGGCGCACGCTCTCACTGCGCGAGACGCTGAACGGGACAAGGCGGTCACTGGTGCGGTCGTTGCGTGCTTCGTGGCCGGTGTCGTTACGGGAAATGTCGCTGACGTCGTTTTGTCGGCTACTGCCGCGCAGCGTGGCTACGATCTGGCGACTCGCTATGGCACACCCGGTCTTGTCGGATTCGCCCGGTGGTACTGGTCTCTCACCTTAACGCGACTGGCGGCGCGCCACCGTGCATCATCCTTATTGACGGCAGGCATCGACGAACTGGCGCCCGCCATCAACCTCACGGGCTCGGACACCCTGCCCACTGAAATGGTGGGCCTCATGCATCTGGCGCGTGCCCACACAGCCGCACGTGAGAAACGTGCCGATGTTGCGGGTATGCACCTTGCCGAAGCGGAGTATCTAGCGGCTCGCATCGGCGAACATAACGGCATGTTGCAACACTTCGGGCCGACCAACGTCGCGCTGTGGCGACTGGGTATTGGTATCGAGTTGTCGGATAGTGGCCGCGCTTATGAGGAAACGATGCGCACCGAATTAGATTTATCAGCGCTCGGTTCAGCAGAACGCGAATCATCACTGCTGCTGAACTTGGCTCGTGCCCTCGTCTACAGCCGAAAGGACCGGGATGCCGAGGCGATCCGGCACTTGGATGCCGCCGACCGGCTGGCGCCGCAACGTATCCGAATGGATCCGATAGCCCGAGAGCTGGTGAACGTCCTGTATCGGCGGGCCCCCCGCCGGGTATGGGAGCTGGACAGCCTGTGCAACCGATTCGGCACAGGCAAGGGTTAACAACCTGCAGCCCCTGTGCTGTTGTCGTTACACCACGTTCTGCGACATGGCGAGGGACAACAACACAGCAGAACCGGTGCGGGACCCATGGCCGCTGACGCACCGGGAGAAGGAACGCTCCCGGCTGGTCGTGGAGGGCACCCGTACCGATGACGGTGATCAGTGCACGCTGGTTGTGGTGCACGAGGTCGGCGGTGACTGGCTGCTCTACCCCCACGGCTGGGACAAATTCGGGGTACGCCTGGCAAAGCTAGACGCGCTCGCCGTGGCACAGGCCGTCCTGGCGGGTGCCCGCGAGTGACCCTGGCCTGTATGAGTGGTTGGCGTTGCGCCGCGTTCATGACGGTGGTGTCGCGAAGGTAGCCGGTGTCTATCTCGAACGTGGACGCCCGACACCCGAGCACCTGACCGACGCTTTCGACCGGCTCGTCTGGACCGGGTTGGTCACTGTCGCCGAGGGTGATGTGCTTTGGGATCTGCGCCGACTCAACCTCACCGACACCGGCCAAGCCCGCTACACGACCCTCAACCACCAGCGCCCAACAGGCATCGCCGTGCCTGCACCCGAGTTCACCATCACCCAGACCCCGGTCGGTCACCAGTCGAGCCTCCTCCCCAGGCTCCCGGCGACCGACCGGGCCCCACACCATGAACGGCCTGACGATGCACTGGGCACGCCACCGGCAGTGCGTGCGGGCGGGCCCACCGACGTAGCGCTGGCGCCGTCCCGCAGCTACACCGAGTGCCT
>JBOHHD010000450.1:0-5059 GCA_050700515.1 Pseudonocardiaceae bacterium | reverse complement strand
CCGCGGCGGCCACATCTCACGGCTGTTATTTCGGTAGAACTGAGAGCATGCCCGATCAAACCATCCCGGAAATTCAGCTGGCCGCCTTGTTCACCGGCACCGACGGGCTGCGGCGTCATGCCACTTACGCGGAACTCGCGGCGACCGGACCGGTGCACCCCATCACGCTGCCCATCGGCGCGCCGGCCTGGCTGATCACCGGCTACGACGAGGCACGGGCCGCCCTGCATGATCCTCGGCTGGTCAAGGGCGAGGCGGCGCGGACCTTTCTGGCGGGTGACCGGCTCTCGCCCGAGATGTTCGCCGCGATCAGCCGGCACATGCTCAATCACGACCCGCCGGACCACACCCGGCTGCGCCGGCTGGTCACCGCCGCGTTCACCCGCCGCCGCATCGACGGACTCGCCCCGCGCATCCAGCAGATCACCGACGAACTGCTCGACGCGCTGACCGGCGTGGCGCAGACCGATCTGATCGCTTCGTTCGCCTACCCGTTGCCGATCACCGTGATCTGCGAACTGCTCGGCGTGCCCGCGGACGCTCGTAGCGAGTTCCACACCTGGTCGGCCGTCCTGGTGACCGGCATGATGGCCGACCCGGACGAGTTCGCCGAGGCAGCCACGGCCATGGTGACCTACTTGCGGGAGCTGATCGTCGCCAAACGCGCCGCGCCGGCCGACGATCTGCTCTCCGCGCTGGTCGCGGTGCGCGAGGGCGGGGACCGGCTCTCGGCGGACGAACTCACCTCCATGGTGTTCCTGCTGCTCATCGCGGGGCACGAGACGACGGTGAACCTGATCGGCAACGGGGTGCTCGCGCTGCTCACCCACCCCGAACAGCTGACCCTGCTGCGTGCCCAGCCGCAGCGGTTGCCGACCGCGGTCGAGGAACTGCTGCGCTTCGACGGGCCGGTACAGATGGCGACGTTCCGCGTGACCAGCGAACCGGTGGAGATCGGTGGGACCACCATCCCGGCCGGCCAGATGGTGATCACCAGCTTGCTCGCCGCCAACCGGGACCCGGCCCACCTCGCCGATGCGGATGTGCTGGACCTCACCCGCGAGGACAACCCCCATCTGGCCTTCGGCCACGGCATCCACCACTGTCTCGGCGCGCCACTGGCCCGGCTGGAGGGACGGATCGCGCTGGGCACCCTGCTCGCCCGCTTTCCTCAGCTGCGACTGGCCGTGCCCGCCGAACAGCTGAACTGGCGACCCGGCATGCTCATGAACGGTCTGCTTGCGCTATCCGTGGCGCTGGACTGATTCCTACGGTCGGTTCTGGTCGCCCATAGCTCGGTAACCGATACCCACGCGGCATCGGCACGTCGGGGCGTGCGGAAATTGTCGGTGTCGGCTGTCACGATGCCAGGACAACCGCTCGAAGGTCGTCCGACCTCGGCGCCGGGCTTGATCGAAGGAGAGATCATGCGTGAGCAAGACGTGTTCGTATTGGCCGACCGGGCCATCAACGACGTCATACAGCAGATCAAGGACGACCAGTGGACCATGCCTATGCCGGCGGACTTCGCCATGGGTATGGGCCGAACCGGCCAGATCCCGACCCTGCGGGAGATCATCAACTACCACGCCTATGACGACGCCTGGGTACCCGACATGCTGGCCGGCCGGATGATGGACCAGGTCGGGCGCGACAAGTTCGACGGGAACCTGCTCGGAGACGATCCCCAGGCCGCCTTCGCGGCGATCGTGGACACGGCGTGCGCGGCGGCGTCCCAGCTCGACGATCTGAATCGGATCGTGCACTGCTCCTTCGGTGACTTCAGCGCGCGGGAGTACTTCTGGCAGATCAACGGCTTCCGCGGCCTGCGGGCACATGATCTCGCGCTGGTCATCGGCGTCCGACCACAGCTGCCCAGCGAGCTCGTGCAGGGGCTGTGGGAAGAGATCAGTCCGCATGCCGAGGAGTGGCGCGCGATCGGTGTCTTCCCCCCGGCCATATCCGTACCGGAGAGCGCCCCGCTGCTGGATCGACTGTTGGGCATCACCGGCAGGCCGCCGACCGTGTCCTCCTGAGCTATTCGTAGATTCCCTCGACCTGCCAGCGACCCTGCGCACAGCCCAGCAGCACCGCTAGTGGCTCGCTGACGCGCCCCGGGCCGGGTTCGGCGTCGAGCACTGCCTGCAACCATGCCGAATGCCGCCCTGCGCCGGGGTCCCACCAGCGCTGCTCGATCGGCCACGGCCCCGCCCAGGCCAGCACCCGGCGGGGCGGATGCCCATCCACCGCGACGCGATGCGGGATACCGGTGAGCACCCCGCGCTCGCTCACCCCGATGACGCGGGCAGCGTCGTCGAGCACTTCGGCGGGCAGCGGGTGGGGTGGTACCCGGGACGGGGAGGGCGCGGGCAGCCGTCCCGGCCAAGGCGGGCCAGTGCCCCCAAGCGGGTCTGCGGTGGCACTGCTCGATGACGCAAGCGGGTCCGCAATCCTGCGCGCCGGAGTGGGGTCATCGCCCCAGGGCACCAGCCGTACCTGCTCAGCCGGACCACGGCCGCCACTGAGCACCCCGGTGAGCACCGCGTCGGGTCCGAGCATTCCCTGCACCCGAACCAGCGCGCGGCCCGCCCGTTCGTCGTCCTTCGTCGCCTCTCCCCACAGCCCGCCTTGCAGGGCCTGCCCGCCGATCACCTCCTCGGGGGTCAGGTGCAGCTGGGTGATGCCCGCACCGGAATCTGCCTGCCGGGCCGGGTCATCGGCACCGGAGGGGAAGGCGCGGGAGGTCAGCCAGCCGTCGAGCTGCCAGCGCACCCGGTCGGCGATGCCGGCTGCGGTCAGCGGCTCGGCGCAGCGCCACACCCGGTGCAGCTGCTCACCCGCCTCGGTACGGGCGCTGACCCCGAGCCGGAGGCAGGCCAGGCCCCGGGAGGCCAGCGCGGCGTGCAGCTGCTCGGCGGGTTCCCGCGAGGCGAAGGCCGCCGCGTCGATCCGGTCCACCGGCGGGTCGAACCGACGGGTGACGGCGAGGTCGATCGGCGGACGGCGGCGAGCCAACGGGCGCTCGTCGAGACCCCGGGCAAGCCGGTGCGCGCGGATGCCCTCGGGGCCGAAGCGGGAGGCGACGTCGCCGGAGTCCAGCGCGGCGAACGCGCCGAGGGTACGCAGTCCCAACCGGTGCAGCAGATCCACCAGCCCAGTTCCCTCAACACCAGTTCGACCAGCACCAGCTCGATCAACGGCGGGCTGGTGCAGCTCCCCGATGCTCAGCGGGGCGAGGAAGGCGGCCGATCCGCCCGGTGGTACCCGCAGACCCCGGTAGGCGGCCAGGGTGGCGGTGAACAGACCATCGGCGATGCCGATCTGGCACCGCGCCCCGGCCTGGGCGATGACCGCCTCGGCGATCCGCTCGGCCACCACCGGTTCGCTGCCGAAGTAGCGGGTGGGACCGTGCGCCGGCACCGCGACCAACCCAGGGCGTACCACCTCCACCCCGGGTGCAAGGGCCTCGACCGCGGCCACCACCGACTCGAACGCCCGGCCGTCGCGATCCAGGTCGTCAGCGAGCCCCGGCCTGCGACCCGACGCCTGCCGGCGAGCCGGCCAGTCCGGACACCACACCGCCACCACTCGCCTCGGCAGGCCCAGCCGTGCCGATCTCATGTCAGCCCACGACTTCGATTGCCGAGCCGCCCTCGGTCACAGCTGTCACCGGACCGTTCGGGCCGGGCAACAACAGCCGGGCGGTGCGCGCCCGGGCGGCGGCACCCCGGCCGACGGCGTGCACCAGCACCTCGCGGCTACGCAGCCGCCCGTATCCGGCCTCGGCGCCGTGCCAGGACTCGGCACGGCAGTCCAGCTGGAGGTCCGCGCCCGGCCAGCGACCGAGCGGGAGCAGCACCGCGCCCTGTTGCCGGGCCCTGGCGGCCAGAGATCGCCGCGCCGCGGAGGACAGCCGGTCCGTACCCGCCAGCGCCACCAATCCCATCCCGTCGAGCAGGGCCGCGGCCGTCCGGGCTGGATCCGGCCCCGGGCGGGGAACCAGCGCCAGCCGCCGCACCGCGACCCCCGCCTCGGCCGCGGCCAGTACCCCGAGGTCGCCGACACCGAGCACCGCGGCCCAGGTCCCCTGCGTGGTGGCGGCGGTCAGCAGCGCCAGGAGCAATGCCGTCGAGCCTTGCACCGCAATCACCGAACCCCGACGCAGCCCACTACCGGGAAGCAACGGCGCGAGTGGCTCGGCCACCGGGAACGGCAGCCGGCCACCCGGGACGTCGAGCCGCTGCTTCAGCATCGAAGCGGGCACCAGAACCGAGGCGGGCACCCCGGGGACCGACGCAAAGCGCCCACCCACCATTGAGCAGCCCTCCTCTCAAGCAGCGGGGTGCGCTCATGTCAAGCTGCGCTACCGCACCCGAACCAGCTCCGGGTAAGCAGCGCAGTCGAACATGTGTTCGAACAACTCCGTCCAGTGAACCCCATCAACCAGCTGCCGTCAACCCGGCGCGGGGAGGTTCTTCCCAGAGTTCACCGGTGGGACACCGACGCGACCACGGTGGTGCGGGGGTCGAGCTCGCGCCGGAAAACGACCTCCCGTCCCAGGGGCACGAGCGCCAGCGGAACCATCTTGAACGAGGCGACCCCGAACGGAATACCGATGATCGTCAGGCACAGCAGGAGACCGAACACCAGATGAGCCAGGGCCAGCCACCATCCGGCGAAGATCAACCACAGCACGTTCGCCAGGAACACCAGGATCGGCGTGCTGGTCACCCGGCCGACCACCACCCGACCAAAGGGCCAGATCACATAGCCGGCCAACCGGAAGGAGGCCACCCCGAACGGAATGGTGACGATGAGCAAGAAGCCGACAAGCCCTGCCAGCGCATAACCGATGGCCAGCCACAGCCCCGCAAACAAGAGCCACAGCACATTCCCCACGGTCCGCATCGGCTCAACCCTCCCGACACCTGGTCTCCTCCCCATCCTGCCCGGAGTGCGGACTCAGTGCGCGAAATGACGGGTCCCGGTGAGGTAGAGGGGCACTCCCGCGGTCTGGGCAGCGGCCACCGATTCGGCATCGCGGACCGATCCACCGGGC
>JBOHHD010000449.1:0-23815 GCA_050700515.1 Pseudonocardiaceae bacterium | reverse complement strand
TCGACCTCAAGGAGTGCTCTGACGCGCGGTGCCTGAACGTCGAGGTCAACGTCGGTTACCAGGGCATAGACGACGGCTCGGTTCTCTCACAGTCCGCAGGGGTTAGCGACGATCTCCGTACCGCATGGAAGACGCAGCTGGAGGGCGAGGGAAAGTCCAGTTCCGGCACCAGCCTGCGGGATACGATCTTCGGTTCACGGAATGACGTGCTTTCTTCCGGCCGTGACCCGGGCGTATGACTGCTCAGCAGTGATCAGTTTGGTCTGATAGGCCAGGGACCGGGGTGAGCCCGGCGCGGCGCCGTTGTAGGACTTGACGAGTTTTTCGTAATCGCCGGCCCGCACCGCCGCCGCGAGTCCGGGGGTCCGCGCGATGAACTCGAAGATCGACCCCACCTGTGCGCGCTCACTTCGGGCGAAGGCCTCGAACATCGCCACGGCGGTGGGATAGCCCATCTTGGTGTGGTTGAAGCCTATGATCTGGCCTGCTCCGGAGGATATCGACTGGTAGGCGATCTCCCGACCGGCGAGGGATTCGGCGACGGTCAAGGCCGCCCATTCGCCTTGCTGGCGCTGTTCGTGGTAGGAGATCCAGGGAGCGCCGGGATCGGTGCGGAGCCGATGCTGCTCATGATTGTGGCCCGCGCGGCGGTCGAAATCGTAGTGCTGGTTGAACACCGTCAGGTTGGCTTCTCCCCAGGTCCGCAGAAACACATGGGCCTCGAAACGGATGAGTGGTTTGTCGGTGATGTCACTGAAGGTCTCCCCACCCGACTCGACCCTCATGATCCCTGCCGCGCGCGCTGAGGGAATCTCCAGCTCCTGGGCACGTTGCGCGAGATACTGGCCCTTGGTGTTATAGATCTCGGCCATGAGGCGGTCGAGCGCGTGCAGTTCGGCCAACTCGATCCTGTCACTGGCGCCCAGGGGCGGTGGTCCCGCCAGATCAGCCAGTACCTCCCGCAGGCGCTGTCGGTCGGCCGGCGATGCCTCGGCGAGCTGGGAGAGCAGGAGTTCGAGCGTCGCCGGGTCCAGGGCACCCAGGACATGAATGAGCATGCGGCGTGGTGCGCTGGACAAGCTGGCCCCCTCATAACCCCTGGAGGTCCCTGAAGACCCAGGCCCCCGAAAACCCCGGTCCCCGACACCCCGATGGGTCAACCATATCCGCTGTTCGTATGCCACGTGATAGGTTGCGCCGTGTGCGAACCCGTATGACGATCAGTCTGGAGCCTGAAACCGCAGCTCAGATACGGCGTGAGGCAGAGCAGGACGGGCTGGACATTTCCAGCTGGCTCGCCAAGGTGGCGCAACGAGAAGCGACCCGACGTGCCTACGCTCGAGCTGCGGCCGAGCGTCAGGCCGCTGGTATCGACAGCGAGGGGCGGTTGGCCGCCCACGCCGCACGAAGGGCTGCTGTCCGACAGTACGTCAGCCCGGAGTGATCGGGTGACGCCGTGCTTCGGCCAGGTCTGGACCACCGGGCACCCCACTCAGCCAGAGATCTTGCCGCGCGTTCCCCACCTCGTGGTGTCCAGTGATCTTTACAATGATTCGGGGCTGGGCGTCATCGTCGTGGAGATCGATCCGCATGAGATGCGTAATCCTGAGCTTCACGAACCCATCCCGGGAATCGGCACCGTGATGCTGGACCGGCTGGCCTGGTACCCCCAGAGCTGGCTCCGCGAACACGTCGGTGACCTGCCTGACGACCGGCACACCGAGCTGGGACGGCTGATCAGCAACCTCATCGGGCCCTAGGCCTTTATTGTTCGGCGAGTTTTGCCGAGCAGGCACCAGGTGAGCACTCTTTGTGGCAGCGTGCACCTCGGCTGAGGAGGTGCATTCCATGTCCGGATCCGACCACGCCGTGGTGATCGGCGCAAGCATGGCTGGGCTGCTGGCGGCGCGGGCGCTCAGCGAGTTCTTCGATCGGGTAACGGTGCTCGACCGCGACGATTTGCCGGCCACGGCGGTGCCCCGTCGGGGTGTGCCGCAGTCCCGGCATACCCACGGGTTGCTCGCTCGGGGTCGGGAGATCCTCGAAGAGCTCTTCCCCGGGCTGAGTGCCGAGCTCATCAAGCAGGGCGCGGTGACCGGCGACCTGCAGGCCGACCTGCGCTGGTACAACGACGGCAGGCGACTGCACCCGGCTCCCTCCGGCCTGGCCGGCATGGGAGTGAGCAGGCCGCTGCTGGAGAGCTACGTGCGGGCTCGCGTCGGCGCCTTGGCAGGCGTGGAGATCTTGGGCGGTCGTGATGTGATCGGTCCGGCGGCCATCCGGCAGCGCCACGGCAGCCATGTCAATGGGGTGAGGGTCCTGTCGGGGACCGAGGACCGCGGTGAGGAGAGCATGCCCGCGGATCTGGTCGTCGACGCCTCCGGTCGTGGTTCCCGTAGCCCGGTGTGGCTCGAGGAGCTCGGCTATTCGCGGCCCGCTGAACAGAGCATCGGCATCAGGATGGTTTATGTGACCCAGCACTACCGCCGTGAGCCCAGGCACTTCGACGGTGGCCCCGGCGTGCTGGTGGGGTCCATGCCACCGAGGCTGCCACGCGGCGGTGCCATGATCGCCCAGGAGGGTGGTCGGTGGATTGTCAGCCTGGCCGGTGCCCTGGGCGAAGAACCACCTCTGGACGTCGAGGGTTTCGTGGCGTTCGCGGCCACCCTGGCCGCCCCTGACATCGCCGAGGTGCTCCGCGACGCGCAACCGCTCGACGAGCCGGTCCGGGCCCGCTTTCCGGCCAGCGTCCGGCGCCGGTACGAACATCTCCAGACGTTCCCTGAGGGTTATCTAGTGGTCGGGGACGCCATCAGTTCCTTCAATCCGGTCTATGGGCAGGGCATGGCTGTCGCCGCGGCCCAGGCGCTGGTGCTGCGTGGCTGCCTGCGCCGGGGCCGGACCCGTTTGGCGCTGCGGTTCTTCCGCCGCGCCGCCCGGCTGATCGACGTCCCGTGGTCGACGGCTGTGGGAAATGACCTGCGATTCCCCGAGGTCGATGGGCACCGGTCGCTACAGTTACGGCTAACCAACCGCTATGTCACCCGCCTGCACATCGCCGCTGAGCAGGACCCGGTGATCGGCCGCACCTTCTTGCAGGTCGCGAACCTCCTCGTCCGACCGGAGCGGCTGCTGGCTCCCGACATCGCGCTGCGGGTGCTGGTAGGCAACCTGCGCCGCCCCCGCCCCACCCTCGCCACCAGCGCGCCGACCGCCGGGACCACCACCGGTTGAGGCGCTGCGGTGCGCTCGACGGGGCTCTGATCCTGGCACCCTGGGTGCGTACCCAAGGAGGCTAGTGATGACCGAATTGCCTGCCGTGATCGAGAACCGCGCAGCGAGTGTGGCACAGATGTTTCGAGACCGGGTCGACCACACGCCGGACCGGGAGGCCTACCGGTATCCGGCGGGAGAGGCCTGGGTATCCCGGAGTTGGCGGGAGACGGGAGAGCGGGTCACCCTGCTCGCGGCGGGGCTGATCGCACTGGGTATCGAGCCCGAGCAACGGGTTGCCATCGCCTCCGGGACGCGCTATGAGTGGGTACTCGCCGATCTCGCCGTGATGTGCGCCGGGGCGGCCACCACCACCATCTATCCCTCGGCGATTCCCGAGGACGTCGCGTTCATCCTGGCGGACTCCCAGAGTCGGATCGTCTTCGCCGAGGATGACGGCCAGATCGCCAAACTGCGCGCGCACCGTGACGCGCTGGACTCGGTCGTCGCGGTAGTGACCTTCGACGGCTCCGCGGACGGTGACTGGGTGCTCTCGCTGGACCGGTTGGCCGAACTCGGGGCTACGCACCTCGCGCAGCACCCCGACGCAGTCGGGCAGCGGACCACCGCGATCAAGTCCGAGCAGCTCGCCACGCTCATCTATACCTCGGGCACCACCGGCCGACCCAAGGGCGTGCGGCTGCGCCATTCCAGCTGGACCTACGAGGGCGCCGCCATTGCCGCGCTGGGCGTGGTCGACATCGACGACCTGCAGTACCTGTGGCTGCCGATCGCGCACGCTTTCGGCAAGGTGCTGCTGAGTGCTCAGCTCCGGGTGGGTTTCGCGACCGCCATCGACGGGCGGGTGGACCGGATCGTGGCGAACCTGGCGGTCATCCGGCCGACATTCATGGGCGCGGCCCCGCGGATCTTCGAGAAGGCATACGGGCGCATCGTCAGCACGGCTCACGCCGAGGGCGGTGCCAAGGCGAAGGTCTTCGATTGGGCGTGCGGAGTCGGGCTGGAGGTGTCCCGGCGCCGCAGGCAGGGCAAACCGGTGCCGTGGCGGCTGGCGGCGCAGCACCGCCTCGCCGACAAACTCGTCTTCGCCAAGGTACGCGACCGGTTCGGTGGCCGGCTGCGCTTCTTCCTCTCCGGCTCGGCGGCCCTGTCCGTGGACATCGCCGAGTGGTTCCACGCCGCCGGCATCCTGATCCTGGATGGCTATGGTCTCACCGAGAGCTCGGCGGGTTCGTTGTTGAACCGCCCGGACCGATTCAGGTTCGGCACCGTGGGCCTCCCCATCCCCGGTACCGAGGTGAAGATCGCTGGAGACGGCGAGGTCATGCTCAGGGGCCCCGGGGTGATGGAGGGCTATCACCACCTGGAGTCCGAGACCGGAGAGGCGCTCGTCGGCGGGGGTTGGCTGGCCACCGGAGACATCGGCGAGATCGACGTCGAAGGGTTTCTGCGCATTACCGACCGCAAGAAGGATCTGTTCAAGACCTCTGGCGGCAAGTACGTCGCGCCGTCACACATCGAGGGCCGGTTCAAGGGGATATGCCCACTGGCCAGTCAGATGGTCGTGCACGGCAACGAGCGCAACTACTGCGTGGCCTTGATCTCGCTCGACCCGGACGCCGTGACCGAGTGGGCCAGCCGCCACGACATGGCCGGAATGTCCTACGCACAGATCGCGACGTCGGAGACGATGCGAGCGGAGATCGAAAGGTACGTGGAGCAGCTGAACACCCAGCTCAACCGATGGGAAAAGATCAAGAAGTTCGCCATCGTCGAGCGTGACTTCTCGGTGGAATCCGGGGAGCTGACCCCGAGCCTGAAGGTGCGCCGGAAGGTGGTGGAGAGTAACTACCACGCGGCCCTGGAGGATATGTACGCCGGGTGAGCTGATCGGCAACCACGTACGTACGCCAGGATTAGGTACCCCGCCGATGACGGCGGGTGAGGAGGAGGATGGCTGTGAGCAAACTGACCCGCCCCGAGGTGACCGTTCCCGAGGGCCCGGCGCCGACCGAGTTGGTGATCGAGGACCAGGTGATCGGCGACGGCGCCAAGGCCATTCCGGGCTTGGACATCGCGGCGCACTACGTCGGGGTCTCGCACGCCACCGGTGATCAGTTCGACGCCTCCTGGGACCGAGGCGTCCCCCTGAAGTTCCGGCTCGGAACCGGCCGGGTGATTCAGGGCTGGGACGAGGGCATCGCCGGAATGCGGGTCGGTGGTCGTCGCCAGCTCACCATTCCCCCGCACCTCGCCTACGGTGATCGCGGTGCCGGTGCCGCGATCAAGCCCGGCGAAACCCTCGTCTTCGTCGTCGACCTGGTCAGCGTCGACTAACCGAGCACGACGGCTGCGTCGGGTTCGGTGACGCGGAAGCTGAAACTTTCCTCGAAATAGAGGGTCACCAGCTCGGCGTCGTGCCGGGAGTAGCCGATCGAGAGGTCCTGGCCCACGTCAAGAATGAAGTCCCCACCCCGCTTGCTCATCACCAGCGCACCGTCCAGCCCCGGGGCCCACACGATGTCCCCGCCGAGGATCTTGCTCAGGTGCTGTTGCAGGGGGTAGCCCCCGTGCTCGGCCGTCGCCACGATGCGGGCGTATCCCTCCGGACCGATGGCCAGGGCGTAGGGGCCTTCGATGCCCGCTTGGCGCAGCAGGTCGGTTGCCTGAGCGATGGTGTGCGGGTAGGTCTCGGCGTCCCTGCCCAACGACAGGGGGGAATGAGAGCTGGACTCCGCGATTCCGATGATTCCCGCTTCGGGCCAACCGTGGAACACCGCGCGGTTCTCGATGTACGCGGCGTCGTATGCGGCACGGTCGAGATCGGCATAGTCCACGTCCGTGGCGCCGCGTTCGGCATCCTGCAATCCAGCGCACTCCAGGGTGAAGCTCACCCGGAATTCGCTCAAGGCGAGCACCCGTCGTTGCCGGGCGAGAATCGTATCGGACTTCAACCCCGGCGGTGCGGTATCCAGCTGCACGGTGCGGCCGAGGTTGGTGGCGGAATGTGTCCAGCCGTGCGGTCCGGACCAGTCGACCAGCTGGCGTGCGGCCAACCTGGGCTTCAGCCGGGATTTGGCTTCGTCATCGATCTGTTGCCAACCGACGGTCGGGATCGGTGCGTGTTTACGTAGCAGGTGATCGGTCATTCTCGGCGTCCCTTCAGGCTGCCGATACCCAGCGAGCCCTTCCCGTTCTCGGGAGAAATTTCTGCCTGTACCGCGCTGACATACCCCTGCGGATCCTTGTCGCTGGTATCAAGGTTCTGGGCACCGGCGTGCTCGGCCTTGAACTCGAGGAAGCGGCGGCCCAGATCCGTGCGCACACTCGGGGGTGAATTCCGCCGGAAATCAGCGAGAGCCTCGTCCTCCTCCTCGGCCATGTGGCTGCTGTTGGCCATCCGCGCCTGACGGACGGCTTCCCACCACTGTGGGCTGTCGACCGGGTGCCGGGCGGCCTCGTGTACTCCGTCGCGGATGTCGTTGTGATCACCGATGGCATCGACGGTCTCCTCCTCGGCGTCATCGCCACGGCGCAGCAACTGGGGGTAGAAGATGGCTTCCTCGGCTACCGCGTGCACGTCGAGCAGCGCTGCGAGAGGTTCCCAGATCGCGCGTAACTGCTCGGGTCCCTCCGCGTCGTCCAGCGCGGCGAACTGTCGCCGAAAAGTGTCGTGGTCGTCCAGGATCAACTGCGTGATGTCAGTCATGGTGTTGGGTTTCCCGTCCTGATCAGTCTCAGCCCAGTGCGTCGATCAGTTCCTGGCAGGCTTGCTCGCAGCGGCGGCACGACTCGGTGCAGACCCGGCAGTGCTCATGTTGAGAGGTGTGGCTGCCGCACTCGTCACCACAGGAGCGGCAGACGGCGGCGCAGGTTTGCAAGACGGCACGCGTGAGGTTCGCGTCATAGCCGGTGTGCCGGGACAAAATGCGTGCTGTGGTGCCGCAGATGTCGGCGCAGTCGGCGTCGGAGCGAATACATTTGCGCAACATCGGGAGTTGGTCATCAGCCTCGGATAAACACGCATCAGCGCACGCCGTACATGCTTGTGCGCAGGACAGGCATTCTTCGATGCACCTGACCAGAAGGGCGCGGTCCACTTTTCCCAGTTCCACGGGGTAGGTCCGGATCATCTCAGCCGCAGCCGTCATTTTTTCCTCCTCGTCTCGGACTGTGCTTCGACTACCCGATACGGCGCGCCTCAAACTCCCGCTGCCTCCCTACCGGATGCAGCAGCTGATCAGGGAGCGTGGCATGGACCGGGTGACCTACGTCGGGCAGCGGGCCAGCTCGTACGAGACGATCGACCGGTTACGACGGGATGAGCTGATCGCGGTACGGGAGACCGTCCGTGAGGCGCAACGGCCGGAGCGGACGGTGTACGAGATCACTGACGCCGGTCGGGTGGCGGTCCTGACCTGGATGCGCCAGATGCTCTCCACGCCGCACGCGGAGTTTCCGGTTGCTGGCGGTCAAGCGATCCAGCAGCGCGTTGATGACCACGAAGACAATCGCTCCGGCGGCGAATGCCAGCCCAGCGCGCAGCGGTCCGCCCTGCTCGTAACTGTCCTCGAACAGCTCGAATGACACCGCCGAGATCAGCGCGCCCGTCGCGAAGGCCAGCGCGCCCGCGACCAGCCCCCGAGGCGGACGCCAGTAAGCCCCCAGGATCCCACCGGCCAGCAACGGCTGCGGATCGGCGCCGGCGGTGGCCTTTGTTACCGGCTCGCCGGCTGGGTCCGTCCGCTCAGCTGTGGGGTCGTCCGGGGTGTTTGTCCCGCAACCGGTCCACCAGACCAACGCCAGGACCGACGAGTTTGTGGAACAGCGGGCTGTTAGGTGCTTCGGGGTGCGGGCGGGTCGGCGCCACCTTCTCCCGTAGCGTGACCAACTTCTCGTGCGGCACCCGAGCGCGCAGCTGGGGGAATTGCTCGGTCTCCTCGGTGTGGGCGTGGTGGTGCAGCTTCTCGGTCATGCCACGCACCAGCGCGTCGAACCGAGGGTCGGACGGCGACACCGCCTCAAGCTCCTTACATGACCTCCGCGAGCTGCTTGTGTTCCTGAGTGTCGTGCTCGACGGCGTGGTCACCGTTAGGCAGGTGCTCACGCATCGCGGGATAGACATACATCTCCTCCGTCACCGAGTGCCGAACGACTTCGCTGATCACGGTGTCGGCAAGTTCCCGGCGTTCGGCGGAGTCGGTGGTTGATGCGATCTGGTCGAGTAGCTCCAGTGCCTCGCGATGTTCGGTTGTCAGTTCGTCTCGTCGACGACGTCGATATCGGTGCGCTGTTGAGCCATATCAGCCTCCTGGATCGGATTGATTGAATTCAGGGTGAAATCCCGAGGGGTACCCGCCAGCGCCCGGCCCAACCGCGCCCGGACTGCGGCGTTGCGTGGAGGGCGTCCCAGAACGCCGCGCACCGCATTGGCTCCCCACGCAGCCTTTCGAGCGGGAACGTAATGGCGGACGTCTCAAGCTGCGGAGGCTGGGAGTACAACAGCGTGCCCCTGGTGTCATCATCCATGCGAGCAGGTGGTAGTGGGGGATGAGAGGGAGTATTGCCACGTCCCGACCGCGCCGGTCGGAAAGTCTTCGTCGGCCTGCTTCGGAAGAGGGACTCCGGGGACCTCGATGCAAGATCGTGGCGGCCGTGGACGGCCGAGTAGGGCGGCGCGCGTTTGTTGGGGCGTCAGCTCTCCGACACGGGCCTCAGCACCCTTCCCGCCGGGGGAACGGCTTGATCAGCTGAAGTTCAACTGATCGCGGGGCCGGCTTCCTGGGTGCCCTCCAGTTGGTTGAGGAACTCATGGCAGCGCCGCGCTCGCTCGGAATCTTCCTTCATGATCTGCCGAAAGAAATCCGCGATTTCGGTGTGGCCGCCATTTTCCGTGTCGCGGACGTACTGACCGTAGTCGTGCCCGGCCTTG
Source organism: Pseudonocardiaceae bacterium (assembly GCA_050700515.1). Classification (GTDB taxonomy): domain Bacteria; phylum Actinomycetota; class Actinomycetes; order Mycobacteriales; family Pseudonocardiaceae. Next base: position 14,649 of record JBOHHD010000449.1, on the reverse strand, counting down.
AGGGAGTGATACTGCACCGAGATCAAATCGAAAACTATGTCACTGAAGCCGGTCTCTCCGGTTGCCACACAAGCCTCCTCGTCATCATGTTTGGCAGGGTGTACCCGCCCTTGCGCGCACCAAACCGATGTCTTGCTCAGAGTCGGGTGAAGGTCCTCCTGTCCCCGGACGGCAGTAGTCACGCTGGACTAATGAAGATCAACCGATGGTCTGAGATGCATGAGACGTCTCACCCCGCAACAAATGATGTCCGGTTCCGGTTGTGAAGTCTGGTTTTCGCAGCCTCGAAGGGGATCAGCGTCACTACGAGTACGATCTACACGGCGACTCTGCCGGTCCGGGATCGTGGGAGTGCTGGCTTGCTTGCTCGATGCCGAACGGACCCGCCGGGGAGCCCGTACCGAGATCCGGCCACCGGCCAGCCAGGATCAGACGGTCCTGCTCCCGCGCTAGTTCTTTGACGGCACCCGCCTGCGACAGTTGGCCACCGACAACGCGATCAGCAAGTCCACCGAGCATGACTATCCGTACGAAGGTATCGACGCGCTCGCTGCCCGGACACCGGGGTTGCACTCCACACTGCTGGTGGCGAAGGCGGGCGGCTACTCTCACGTCATCATCGACGGACGTTGATCGAGACTGATGGGTGCACCACCCCCGGGTCTGCCCCCGGAGTGGATCCTTGATGGTCGCGAAACATCACCGGCACGGCGGCAACGGGCAGGTCATGACCCTCCCTGACGGCGGGCTGATCTGGATCTCACCGGCGCGTCCCGGCCATGAGCACGACACCACCGTCGTGTGCCCGTGCCGAGATCCTGGCCACTCTCATCCTCATCGGCGTTCTCACCGATCTGCGCACTCTGGGTGACCTGGGTTATGAAGCCGACACCATCCACCGTGGCGTTCACGACACCTGCCCAAGCTCATCTGACCACCATCCAGCAGAGTAACCAATCCCTTGCGCGAAAGGCTCGCTACCGGCCATGCAGGTCCCTGAGTGGGCCGGCCACTCGGTCGAGGTACTGCTCATGATTTACGCAAAGTATCTCGATCGGCATGGCGAGATGGCGAGACGCAGGGTACGGGAGGCGCTAGGTCACTAGCTGACATCCGCTCCTGTCTTGCCGAGATTCGTCAAAAGCCTCTACGGCGTGGGGGTGTAGAGGTAAAATCTAAGCGGTTACTACCTGTACGTCATATACTGGCTATTGCACATCAGGAGGAAGGCCGGGCTGGAGAGCGACCTCCAACCCGACCCCGGGTGGACTTAGCGGCCGACCACCTCCCTGATCTGCACGCAGATCAGGAAACCCTTCAACACAGTGACGAGCAGTCGGGTCCTGAAAAGGCCCCGACTGTCGTTGCTACTCGCCCCAGAGGATTGAGAGCAACGACAATCGCTCATCTGGCGGCACGTCGTCCGCACCGTGGCCCCCTTTCGGGGGGTCACTCGGACGCTATAGACGCCCGAGCTGCCGGACCCTCCGGCACGTGCGCGGAGGATGGAGTGGACCCCCCTCTCGGAAGCCATGGGTCAAACTGTGGACCGCTGCGACAGAGTGTACCCGGCCATGTGTCCGACGTACATAGCTCGGACGCCGTACGGGAAGCGTACAATGTATATTTAGTCGGTGATCTACCTCGAAGACGGGCCTCCCTAGGCTGGCTGAGCTGAGTATCTCTGTAGCACACAGACCGAGCCCGGGACCGTTCTGGTCGCTATCAGAAACTTCCGAGACGTCCGCTCGGGGCGAGACAGCGCATGCTAGAGCTGCTGGGGTACGACACACCCTGATCACAAATTTGGGTGTGTACAGCCATCAATGTCTCGGTGAAGGTGTGCCCCCGGCAGGATTCGAACCTGCGCTCCCGCCTCCGGAGGGCGGTGCTCTATCCCCTGAGCTACGGGGGCGTCTTGATGATGACACCGTGGCGAAGCGTACCGTACGGTACGTCGTCGCTGGCGGGCCGGTGGTCGGCGACGGGGACCGTCCGGATTCACCCGCTTGCGGGTTGACGCTGGCGCGACCACCATGCACGAACAGACTTCCAGCCCTGCCCAGGAGGCTGCGTGTACGACGATTATGAGCAGACCCGCCGCATACCGGCGGCGTCGGGTGCCGCGCCGCGCGTGGACGGACGGAAATTGTGGTCCGGCGGTGTGGCGACCACGATCGTCGCCACCCTGGTCGCCTTCGTCGGGCTGCTGGTCGCCCGGGGCATATTCGGGGTTCCGGTGCTGGCCCCGACCGAGGCGGGATTGGTCGGTGACGTTACTACGGCGGGCCTGTGCTCGCTCGCGGCGCTCTCCGCGTTGGTCGGGACGGGTCTGATGCACCTGCTGCTGCTGACCACCCCGAAGCCGGAGGCATTCTTCACGGCCATCGCGGGGCTGGTGACGCTGGCCGTCGCGCTGCAGCCGTTCACCACCGGGATCGACCTCCCTGTCAAGATCGCCACGATGCTGGTGTACCTGGCCACCGGGACGGCCATCGTGATGTCGCTGAACAGCGTCGCCGGCTACGCCAACCGCTGAGCCAAAACGCAGAACCGGTTCTCAGCTCAGTGGCAGGGGCTGGGCGCCGCGCTGGCTGATCAGCGTGGCCAGGTACTCGCTCTCGGAGTTCTGCGAGATGACGATTTTCTCGGCGAGGTTGCGCACCTGAGCCGTCTCGGCGTACTGGGCGGCATGCTGTGCCATCGACGTCCCGCCTTGGTGGTGCCGCAGCATCAGCTGTAGAAACAGCACGTCGAACTCCGCGCCGCTGGCTGAGCTGAGCTGGTCGAGCTCGACGGGGGAGGCCATACCCGGCATCGTCGCCACCCCGGTGGAGCCTCCCTCGCCGTGCGCCATCTCTCCCATCGTCGTCGCGTCGGTCATCCACGTCATGTGAGGCCCGAGGGGCAATGCCGCGGCATTCCACAGGCTCAGCCAGCCCTGCATCCGGCCGACCTGCTCGAGCTGGGTGCGCTCGATGTCGAAGGCAAGTGAGCGAATCGCCAGGTCGTCGCTGCGTTCCCGGGCCAGCCCAGCCATCAGCACCGCCTGGCGATGATGCACTGACATGTCCTGAGCAAATCCGACATCCACCGAATCGGCCGCGGGCTGCGCCGGACCTCGGTCGGGTGGCTGGACCACCATGCCCAGTGACGCTCCGAGCAGCAGCACCGCGAGCACCGCAGCGCTCATGATGAGCACCCGCATCCAGCGCGGAGCCGATCCTGACCGGGTGCCCGGATCAGCCGTAGCGTCCCCATCCCCCACGGTGACACTCACCCTCCTGGCGACGGCGGGGCCGGAACAGGCTCGGCAGCACCACCCGGGTCAGCTGTTGCGTTGGAGGAGTCCATCGGTTGGGCGTCGGGGCCGGGAGGCTCGGCGACAAAGGGCGGCGGACTCGTCGGGTCGAACCTGCCGGGCAGGACGTCGCAGCTGGAGCCGACCTCGGGGTAGGTGTACTGGTTGAGTCGCAGTGCCCGAATGAACTGATCGATCCGCTCATCCTCGGCGTCGCTCACCTTGAGCTGGTGACCCCAGGACTGGAGGGAGATCGGCGAGTCCAGGCCCGGGTACGGGGAGAGCAGGAGGTACTCCTGCCCCGCCACTCGATCCTGCAGTGACTGAAGCGCGGATCCGGTGACCTGAGCGGGGTTGTAGGCGATCCACACCGCGCCATGTTCCAGCGAATGGACCATGTTCTCGTTGCGTACGGCCTGCGCATAGACCTCGCCGTCGCAGGTGGCCCAGGCAGCATCGTGCGGGCCGCCGAACGGAGGGAACTGATCGTAGGCGACACGCTGGGGGAACTCGACGTGGCCGCGATTGTTCGAGCCGTATTCCACCTTCAGCACCCCGTCGATCTGGGTCGAGGGGTCCTGATTCTCAGCGGTGGGGATGAAGGCGACCCGGTCCTCATACCGTATGTACAGGTAGCCGAAGATGAGGCCCGCGAAGATCAGGACGGCGAGTACTGCCGCCACCGTGCCCCATGGCTTCGGTTTGGTTGCTGTCACTACCGAGCGGGCGTTGCGCACCGCTTTGCTGCTCTTTCCACTGGGCATGCCTGATCTGGTTCCTCGCTCGACTGAAGAAATCTTCTCGTCAACGGGTCCGGGGCAGACGCCTGTGACCCCCAACCGTGAGGGCAAGTGTAGGGATACCGGCTGATGGATCGGTGAGCCCGGGCGTCGAACCGGTGCGCCGACCGGCGTGGGCCGCTCCCTAGACTCCACGGAGTGACCCCTGCCGCGCTTGCCGACCTGGTGCGTTCCTCCGCCGAAGACCTGCTGATTAAGCGGGGCCTGGACCCCGCTGTACTGCCCGCCACGATCACCCTGACGCGCCCGCGTGACCCTCGCCGTGGTGACTATGTCACCACCGTGGCGATGCAGGTGGCGAGCAAGCTCGGCGTGGCGCCGCGTGAGTTCGCCGGGTGGTTGGGACGGCAGCTGGTGACCAGCCCCGCAATGCGCGACGCTGAGGTCGCCGGTCCCGGCTTTCTCAACCTGTGGCTGGCCGCGGCCGGCCGGAGCGAGATCATTCGGCAGGTGCTCGCTGCGGGGGAGCTTTTCGGCACGGGTGAGGACCTGACCGGTCGCTGCGCGCCGCCGGTGCCGTGGGCGGGAGCAGACACCGTGCGGTATGCGCATTCCCGACTTGCCGCGCTGACCCGCAACGCCGCCGACCTGGGCATCACCTCGGAGAATGCGGAGCTGGAGCTACTGGCACACGAGCGGGAGGCCGAGTTGATCGCCGCCCTGGGCGAATTCCCCGCCGTCGTCTCGGCTGTTCGATGTCGCCAGCCGGACCGGCTGGCGCGATACCTGGAGCAGCTGGCCGACAACCACCATATTTTCTCCGACATCTGCCGGATGCTTCCGATGGGCGATGAGGAGCCAGGTCCGGGCCACGCCGCCCGGCTGGCGCTGTGCCAGGCAACCCGGCAGGTACTGGCCAATGGCCTCGGGCTGTTCGGGATCAGCGCACCGGAGCGGATGTGAGCGCGCACCCCGCGGGGCCGCGCCACAATGACGTGCGTACCGAGCCCTCGACCGCAGGTCCGTGTCCGACCGGCCCCGCTGAGCTGAACGCGTTGCACCCGGCGGTGTGGCCACGCGGGGCGGTGCGCGGCGACGACGGCGCGGTGCGGCTGGCCGGGGTGGACGTCGATGAGCTCGTGGAGACCTACCGCACCCCGCTGTTCGTGGTGGACGAGGGCGACTTCCGGGCCCGCTGCGCGGAGTATGCGTACGCCTTCGGGGCTGCCGAGCGGGTGCACTACGCCGCCAAGGCATTTCTGTGCGGGGAGATCGCCCGCTGGGTGGCCGCCGAAGGTCTCGGCCTGGACGTGTGCACCGGCAGTGAGCTCACGGTGGCCCTGCGCGCCGGTTTTCCCGCGCGGCGGATCGCGATGCACGGCAACAACAAGTCCTCCGATGAGCTGACCGCCGCCGTGGTGGCCGGAGTCGGCGCCGTGGTGCTCGACTCCTTCCTGGAGATCGCCCGCCTGGACGACATCGCCCGAAGGCACGGCGTGATACAGCCGGTACTGATCCGGGCCACGGTCGGCGTCGAAGCGCACACCCACGAGTTCATCGCCACCGCGCATGAGGACCAGAAATTCGGGTTCTCGCTTGCGGCCGGTGATGCGGAGGAGGCAGTTCGGCGCGTGTTCAAGACCGAGGGACTGGCGCTGGTCGGGCTGCACAGCCACATCGGCTCCCAGATCTTCGATGCCGACGGCTTCGAGGTCGCCGCGCGCCGGATGGTCGGGCTCTTCACGGCGATCCGGGACGAGCACGGGCTCGAGGCGGTGGCGGGGGTCCATACCCTGGATCTCGGTGGAGGGCTCGGCATCGCCTACACCCCGGCCGACGATCCGCCGCCGACATCGACTTTGGCCGCCCAGCTGCGCGACATCGTGGACGGCGAGTGCCGGATGGCGGGTTTGACCCCTCCTACCCTGATCGTTGAGCCGGGCCGAGCGATCGTGGGACCTGGCACAGTGACCCTCTACGAGGTCGGCACGACCAAAGATGTGGTCCTGGGGTCCGCGACGCGGCGGCGTTACGTCTCGGTGGACGGCGGGATGAGCGACAACCTGCGTACCGCGCTGTACGGCGCAAGCTACGACTGCCGGATCGTCTCCCGGGTTTCCGAGGCGCCGCCGGTCTTGTCCCGAGTCGTCGGCAAGCATTGCGAGTCCGGTGATGTGGTGGTTCGGGACTGCTGGTTACCTGATGACGTGGCCCCGGGTGACCTGCTTGCCGTTGCCGGCACCGGCGCGTATTGCTACTCCATGTCGAGCCGATACAACCTGCTGCCCCGTCCGGCGGTGGTCGCGGTGCGCGAGGGCGAGCACCGCCGGCTACTACGCCGCGAGACGATGGCTGATCTGCTGGCTTTGGAGGTCTCGTGACCAGGGACCAACCCCTTGCACCCGAGGTCCTCGCGCCGGGCCGCTCGCTCGGACCGGTGATCTGTGCACCAGGTCGACCCATCGGAATTGCGCTGCTCGGTTGCGGCACGGTCGGGCGAGAGGTCGCGCGGTTGCTCACCGAGCACTCCGCGGAGCTTGCCGCCAGGATCGGGGCCCAGGTTCGCCTGGTCGGGATCGCGGTGCGCCGCCCGCACCGGCACGGTGAGGTGCCGGCCGAGTTGCTCACCACTGATCCCGCCGGATTGATCGCCCGTGACGATGTGGATGTCGTGGTCGAGGTGATCGGGGGCATCGAGCCGGCCCGCTCATTGCTGCTGACCGCGCTGAGCTCAGGACGTGGTGTGGTCACCGCCAACAAAGCGCTGCTGGCCGAGCACGGTGCCGAACTGTTCGTCGCCGCCGACACCGCGGGCGCCGACCTGTACTTCGAAGCGGCGGTGGCCGGAGCCATCCCGCTGGTCCGCCCGCTGCGGGAGTCGCTGGCCGGGGACCGGATCAGCCGGATCACCGGAATCGTCAACGGCACCACCAATTTCATTCTGTCCGCGATGGACTCCTCCGGGGCGGGGTACGCGGAGACCCTGGAGGAAGCCAGCAGGCTCGGCTACGCGGAGGCCGACCCGACTGCCGATGTGGACGGTTACGACGCCGCGTCCAAGGCCGCCATCCTCGCCTCGCTGGCCTTCCATACCCGAGTGACCAGCGCTGAGGTGCATCGGGAGGGCATCGCCGAAGTATCGGCCGCCGACGTGCTGGCAGCCAGGGAACTCGGCCGCACGGTGAAGCTACTGGCGATCTGCGAGCGGGTGGCCGATGAGAACGGCGACGAGTCGGTCTCGGCTCGGGTGTACCCGGCGATGATCCCGCGCTCGCACCCGCTGGCCTCGGTGGACGGGGCGTACAACGCGGTGTTCGTCGAAGCGGATTCAGCGGGCGCGCTGATGTTCTACGGCCAGGGCGCCGGTGGGGCGCCGACCGCCAGCGCGGTGCTCGGTGACCTGGTCGCGGTCGCCCGTAACCGGGTGGCAGGCGGGCGCGGTCCGCGGGAGTCCGCCTATGCCGACCTGCCGATGCGCCCGATGGGGGACACTCTCACCAGCTACCACATCAGCCTGGAGGTGGCCGACCGTCCGGGGGTGCTGGCCCAGGTGGCGATCGTCTTCGCCGAACATGGGGTGTCCATCTCGGCGGTACGTCAGACCGTCCGCACTCCAGACGGTGTCACCGTGGCCGTTGGAGCGAACCTGGTGATCGTCACGCACGTCGCCCCGGACGCCGCACTGCGCTGCACGGTGGAGAAGGTCGCCGGCCTCGACGCGGTACGCGAGGTGGTCAGTGTGATGCGGGTGGAGGGCGAGGTGACATGACCGGCCAGCCAATACTGACGAGTCGGCCCTGGCCAGGAGTGATCGAGGCTTACCGGGACCGGATCCGGATCGGTCGAGGATGGAAGGTGGTCACCCTGCACGAGGGGGGCACGCCGCTGCTGCCTGCCCCCGTGCTCTCCGCGCGCACCGGCTGCGAGGTGCTGCTCAAGATCGAGGGGGCCAACCCCACGGGCTCGTTCAAGGACCGCGGCATGACCCTGGCGGTGACCGATGCGCTGGCTCGTGGCGCTGAGGCGGTGCTGTGCGCCTCGACCGGCAATACCTCCGCATCTGCGGCCGCCTACGCGGCGCGCGCCGGAATCCCCAGCGCGGTCCTGGTACCCCAGGGCAAGATCGCGTTGGGCAAGCTCGCGCAGGCCACCGCCTATGGGGCTCGCATTCTCGCCGTGGACGGCAACTTCGACGACTGTCTGGAGCTGGCTCGCAAGACCGCCGCCGACTACCCGGTGACCGCGCTGGTCAACTCCGTGAACCCGGTGCGGTTGCAGGGGCAGAAGAGCGCGGCGTTCGAGATCTGCGACGTCCTGGGGCGCGCTCCCGATGTGCATTGCCTGCCGGTCGGCAATGCGGGCAACATCACCGCCTACTGGATGGGTTATACCGAGTACCACGCCGACGGGCTGGTGCCCGGGCTGCCGAGGATGTTCGGTTTCCAGGCCGCCGGTGCCGCGCCGTTGGTGCACGGTGCGCCCGTGGCCGAGCCCAACACCATCGCCACGGCCATCCGGATCGGTAACCCGGCTTCCTGGGAAGGCGCGGTACGGGCCAGGCGCGAGTCAGGGGGACTGTTCGATGCGGTCACCGACGAACAGATCCTGGATGCCTACCGGTTGCTGGCGGCGCGGGAGGGTGTGTTCGTCGAACCATCCTCGGCCACCTCGGTGGCGGGTCTGCTGCGGGCGGCAGACGATGGCCGGCTGGCCCGCGGTGCGCTGGTGGTCTGCACGGTGACCGGTCATGGCCTCAAGGATCCGGGCACCGCACTGCACGACGTGCCCGAACCTGAACTCATTCCGGTGGACCCAGCCGCCGTCGCCGCCGTCTTAGATCTCGCATGACCCCCACTCGGGTGACGGTGTTGGTACCGGCTTCCGCAGCCAACCTGGGTCCGGGTGTCGACGCGCTCGGGCTGGCCTTGGCGCTGTATGACGAGGTAACCGTGGCGCTGGTCCCGTCCGGTCTGCAGGTTCACGTGCAGGGCGAGGGCGCCGGGCAGGTGCCCACCGACGAGCGGCATCTGGTGGTGCGCGCGCTGCGGGCGGCGTGCGGGCGGCTGGGCCTTCGGCCCCATGGTTTGGTCCTGCACTGCCACAATCGCATTCCCCACTCCCGTGGGCTGGGATCGTCGGCCGCCGCAGCTGTTGCCGGTGTGCTCGCCGGCTACGCGCTCGCCGGAAGAGAACCGGACGAAGTGGCGTTGCAGTTAGCGGCGGGGTTCGATGGACATGCCGATAATGTCAGTGCCAGCCTGCTCGGCGGGTTTGTGATCACGTGGTGGGAGGGGAACGCCTTCCGAGCAACTCGTTTGGAGCCGCATTCCGACCTCGCACCGGTGCTGCTCGTGCCAGACGTCAGGTCCTCGACCGAAGCGACCCGCCGGCTGCTGCCCACCCGTCTTCCGTATGCCGACGCGGTGTTCAACGTGGGACGCGCTGCGCTCGCCGTGCATGCCCTGACCGTCGCTCCGCAGCTGTTGTTGGCCGCTACTGAAGATCGGCTGCATCAGCCGTTCCGGTGCCCTGCCTACCCGGCAACGGGGCGGTTGGTGGACGCATTGCGAGCCGCCGGGGTACCTGCCGTGGTCTCGGGTGCAGGGCCTACGGTGCTCGCACTGCCTGCGGTGGGAGAGTTGCCTGAGGTAGTCGATACGGCCGGGTTCACCCAGTACCGGCTCGACGTCGCTCGCCGAGGGGCGACGGTCCGGTGCGGCTAGATTTATCGACTTCCACGCCCCGGTAGCCCAGTTGTTGCCGCCGAGGCGTAAGACGACTACGCTTATGGGTGTTCAGACACCGTATGCAAGGACTTCGGTGCCTAGCTCGGGGCCTCTCACCCGAGTCATGATCTCCCGCCCCCCGGTTGCGCCGTAGCGGGAAAGTCGGCACCTCAGATCTTTGCTTCGGTCGAACTCCCGTGCTGGTCGGCATGATACCGCTGTGGTGGTTCATGAACCGTCTCGCACCGGATCAGGCGCCGTTCGCATCCCGTCGGACGGCGGACAAGCTGGCCCGAGCGTCGTCTCGGGTCGGTCAGGAAGGACCTGTGTGAGCGACACTGACCTGTTGGGCGGAGACGTTCCCGCTGCGGCACCCCCAGACCAGCGACAGGCCGAGCCCCCTGGAACGGCCACCGAAAACGGCGTAGCCATCCGTCGTCGTGGTGGACTTTCCGGGATGGTGATGGCTGAGCTGCGCTACCTTGCTGGTCAGGTGGGTATCTCCAACACCGCTGGTATGCGCAAGGGTGATCTCATCTCGGCGATCAAGGAAAGGCAGAGCGCCATCCCCGACCGGCATGCTGGCGCAGGTGAGCAGCTTCCGCTGGAGACTGCCGCGATCCCGGCGAAGGAACAGCCGTCGATCTCGCCGCCGGAGCAGCCGTCAACACCGGCGCAGGAGCTGCCGTCGACCCCGACGCATGAGCCGCCTTCGACCCCGGTGCCGGTCGAACCCACGTCCAGCCCGCCTGCCGGCGCACAACCGGCTGATGAGCCTGGCCGCGTGGAGTCGGAGAGCGTCGAACAACAGGACCGCGAGCAACCGGACTCCGATGGCGGGGACAGGTTCCGCAACCGCCGCCGACGGTCTGCCCGTGGTGGGGAAGCGACGCGGTCGGAGGGTGACCAGAGCCAGGGCGAGGATCGCGGGCAGAGTCAAAGCGGCCCGCGCGACGGCCAGAGCCAGGGTGAGCAACGCGGCGGGCAGCCCCAGACCGAGCAACGCGGCGGCCAAGGTCAGGGCACATCGCGCGATGACGACGACGAGAACGGTCGTCGTCGCGGCAGGCGGTTCCGGGACCGCAATCGCCGTCCCCGAACTGATCGCCCGGACCGCCGAGAGGGCGGTGAGCTGGAAGTACGTGAGGACGACGTGCTGCTCCCCGTCGCCGGTATCCTCGACGTGCTGGACAATTACGCATTCGTCCGCACTTCCGGCTACCTGTCCGGACCCAATGACGTCTATGTGTCGCTCTCGCTGGTCCGCAAGTACGGGCTACGCCGAGGTGATGCCATCACCGGAGCGGTTCGCCAGTCCCGTGACGGCGAGGCGCAGCGGCAGAAGTTCAACCCGTTGGTGCGGGTCGAGACGATCAATGGCCTGGAGGCCGACGAGGCGAAGCATCGCCCGGAGTTCACCAAGCTGACCCCGCTGTATCCCAACACGCGGCTGCGGTTGGAGACCGAGCAGAACCAGTTGACCACCCGGGTCATCGACTTGGTGATGCCGATCGGCAAGGGTCAGCGCGCGCTGATCGTCTCGCCCCCCAAGGCGGGCAAGACGATGATCCTGCAGGCGATCGCCAATGCCATCCCCACCCACAACCCCGAAGGCCACCTCATGGTCGTGCTCGTCGACGAGCGGCCGGAGGAGGTCACCGACATGCAGCGCTCGGTGAAGGGGGAGGTCATCGCCTCCACCTTCGACCGGCCGCCTTCGGATCACACCTCCATCTCCGAGCTGGCCATCGAGCGGGCCAAGCGGCTGGTCGAGCTCGGACATGACGTGGTCGTGCTGCTGGATTCGATCACTCGCCTCGGTCGGGCCTACAACCTGGCGGCGCCGGCGTCCGGCCGGATTCTCTCCGGGGGCGTGGATTCCACGGCGCTCTACCCGCCGAAGCGGTTTCTGGGTGCGGCCCGCAACATCGAGGACGGCGGCTCACTGACCATCTTCGCCACCGCACTGGTGGAGACGGGGTCGACGATGGACACGGTGATCTTCGAGGAGTTCAAGGGGACCGGTAACGCCGAGCTCAAGCTCGACCGCAAGATCGCCGACAAGCGAATCTTCCCGGCCATTGACGTCAACCCCTCCGGTACCCGCAAAGAGGAGCTGCTGCTCAGTCCGGACGAGTTGGCCATCCACCACCGGCTACGGCGGGTGCTGTCCGCGCTGGAGTCCCAGCAGGCCATCGACCTGCTGCTGGACCGCCTGCGCAAATCTCGGACCAACATCGAGTTCCTGATGCAGGTTTCCAAGTCCGCCGGAGCCACCGACGACTGAGCCACCCGCACAACAGACGGAGGGTCGCGCCCCACTGGGCGCGGCCCTCCGTCGGGTTTTGGTCGATCTATGACCTGGCATCAGTGTGCATGTGTCGCAGACTGGGTGTCGCGGCTATGGCGGGAGCATGGTCTGCGGCCTTGGCGACAGAGGACGTTCAAGATTTCACGGGATTCGGATTGTGAGGACAAGGTTCGTGATGTCATCTACGCACTCAGGGGACCACGTATCTGTACGCCACGATCGATATCCGGGCCGGTGCAGTGATTACTTCTCTGTCACAGACCACGGCTTCAACCATTGTTGCGCCACAATCCAGCCATCCATGTCTTCGACACATAGACACCTGCCGTCTTCTTGATATATTTCGACCTCTCCAAGGACGACCAAATGCGTGATCCACAAAGCCGACGGAGGCGTCGCCTGCGTCAATGCCAGCACCCTTGCCCGCGTCCGGTCCGAAATCTGATGCGGCCCGCCAGGCGGCGTCCGGTTCACCAGACCCTTGATGCCCTGCTCCTCGTAACGTTTGATCCATTTATCCACCGTCGGCCGCGTGGTCTTCAACATCGCAGCAATCTCACTCTTCCGGCGACCCTCGCCATATTGGAGCACGATCTGAGCCTTCGAAGACACCGAGTCGTCATACCCCTCAGACTTGAGCAGAGCGAGAAGCTCAACACGATTCTGTTCAGAGAGTTCTAATGTAAATTTCTGTATTATGTGAGACATTAGCTCGACAGGGGTGAACGTTGCCTTTTATTTTACCCCTACGAGTGTGTCGTGTGATGAATCGGAGACTGTAAGCCTATCAACAAGTGGACAGCCACCGCCGAGAAGATCCTCGACAAGGTCTGCTCCATTACGCCTATATGGAGGCTCTCCTGGGTGTCACCGGGATCGACGATGTAGCCAGTTGGGCAGTGTAAAAAGAAACGTATTTCCCTACGCTGTTTCCTCTATTTGTAATGATCGATCCCGCCTTGCCGAAACACCTCACTTACTGTACGCTTCTAATAAATCCGCGATAGGCCTTCCGTGGACCCTCATCTTGGTGTTGAGTAACGATCTCTCCGCGACTGGATCACCTAAACTCCCCAGCGTCGATTCATCAGGTCGATCAGAGATCGCCAGCAACCGTACTCCATGCTGCTTGAGCCATGATGCCACGTCCCAGGCCGGCTTGTTGATGACTATGCTCTCCGAGAGATCACGAAGCTCTCCCGTACGGCTCAGTGTCTCCTCGTGCTCCCTGAACCGGAAGTCTGGATACTTTACTCGCTCGTCGCTGAAGACCTTCTGGAACATGGCTTGAATACCGAGACGTAGTTCATCGACTTTGACTTCGTCCGAAGCGTAATTGTTGAAGTGATCGGTATCCGCCGCGCTCCTGGTCTGGCTAATGAAGTCCTTAAAGTTTGTTGCCCCGTCTTTCTCCTCGTCAATAAGTTCTCGGAGATAGTTCACCGCGTAGTCGGCAAACTGGGTCGGCGTCCTGGAATCCAACTCCACAAAGTATTCTGGTCCTTTTCTCCCCAGTGTGCTCGGCTCCCACAAGAGGTTAAAGCTCAGCAACACACAAATGGCCGCTTTGTAGTCTTCGTTATCTGAAGTCAAAAACTCTTGAAATGATAGGACTGAGATCCTCTTATAGATTAGCTCGACTCTTTCCAGAGAGCGTCGAGCCACCACACTTTCCGGTAACCACTCGCTAGGGTGGTCATGGCATCGGTTCGGGTCCGATGGAGCGGCTCCTCCAGATCGGTTCCTTTGGGGGACCATAGAGTTTGGTCAATATCGAACAGCGCCAAGCTCTCGGAGCCCACCTTCGAATTGATCTGTTCTACAAAGCTGGCCAAGTCTACCCAAGAATTAGTGTAAAGTATATTATTAAACCACAGCCGGTTGATTCCCAAGGATGGTTCGCAAATGAAACCAGTAATGTCGCAACCCAGGCTTTGCAGGTTCCTGATCAGTGATCCGTCGTTCCTGTAGGTGTCTCCGAAGTAAAAGAAGAACCTGGCTTCGTTAAAATATTCCCTAAGATGGTCTCGTACCGCCTGTGCGTATCTTTGCTCGTATTTTCGAACGAAACCAGCGTTCTGTGGGAGCAGTTCGACATTGTTGTCGAGACGTACCATGTTTCGTAAGATTACACGATTTTCAAAGAGGTCGTTGATCGATACCATCTCGAAGGTACCCGGTTCCCGTCGGCGTGCTTCGCTCGCGGCATCAGGCGTTGCCAGACTAATAGGCTCAGCAGGGCCGCTCCACATTTCCGAGAATTTTCTCCGATATTCATCGAGCTTGTCCGGATGGGCAGTCACCGTCGTTCGCAACTGCTTTGCTTGTTGGTGGTTTCGTTCCGGAGGGGCAAGGAGCAAGTAGGCGCCACTGTCTCCTCGGGTGCTGTGTTCGTAGATACCAAAATCCTCGTACTCGTCGATTTTGCTTCTATCGATCTCGACGATCTTCACCGTGGCCCCGGCACGGACCTGCGGGATCACGGCCTTGACGAACCAGGGTTCGGCAACAGAGTGGGCCAGCGAGTCACATACAAACACCCTTTGGATCTTGTGTTTTTCGCCATTGGGT
>JBOHHD010000448.1:0-4572 GCA_050700515.1 Pseudonocardiaceae bacterium | reverse complement strand
GACATGCGTATCGCTGAGTGATCGGAAGTCGCTCATAGGCCAACCGTGTCGATGAGCAAGACCGACCCACTGATGAGCCAGCAGGTCGCCCGCGCTGAGCGACCGATCAGTTCGGCGATCCGAATGGCGCACCTGGCGGGACTGCTTGAAGCGCTGCTCTGGTGGCCCGATCTGGTGGTCGGAGCGGTGGGTGCCGCGCGTCACGTCACTGCGGCTACCTGGACCAACTCAGTGCCCAGCTCATGATCATCAAGACGTAGCTGATCTGAACAGACCGCGAGCCCGGGACCCCGTCGTCCGGCGGGAACTTCCCAGGCTCACTGCGGACGCGATGGACGCCGTGGGCAGTGCGGTCGTCGAAGCGGTCGATGCGGCTGTCCTGCGATGCTCGACCCCGGTCCCAACGCATGAGTACGTTGCCGCACTTCACCCCGAAGCGGCTCGACGAGCCTTCACCGGGTGACCTACGCGATTTGATCAGCTCGCGCATTACCTAGTCGGTGTCATGAACCTGATTCGACGGGTTCCGCTTGTTCAGGACTTTCGACCCCTTGAGCGCGTTGATCCGGCGCAGGCCGCGGTACAGCCCTGAACTTCCCCGTTGGCTTCCCGTGAACTGGAATCTGCACCGTAGGGCGTGGAAATTGGTAGGTCAGCTATGGGAGCGGATCCATTCCTCCAGCTGATCCGCCTCGTCGTCACGATCCAAGGCGCGTAGGTCGGCGACGAGATTGCTGGCCGAGTTCAGGGTGAGGGGGTGATCCTCGCTGAGCGCCCGCCGCTTCCGGGTAAGGACGTCTTCATGGAGCTGGCGGGCCTGCTTGTGTTGGCCGAGTGAGTGCAGGCTGCGGGCTAAGTTTCCGGTCGAGGCCAGGGTAACGGGATGGTCCTCGCCCAGTACCCGGCGCAAGTGGGTGAGGGCGTCTTCGTAGAGCTGGCGGGCCTGTTCGTAGTGGCCCAGCGCGGATAAGTCTAGGGCGAGATTGTTGGCCGATTTCAGGGTGTGGGGGTGGTCCTCACCCAGCACCGAGCGACGCAGACTCAGTGCCCGCTCGTACAGTGGCTTGGCGGGCGCAGGTTGCCCTCGTGTTAGCACATACGACCCGGCGTGGTCGAGCAGCCAACCGACGTCGTCCCCGGTCGGATTGAGGGTATGGCAGGGGGTTTCGGTGACGGCAAGGACGTGCGGCAGCAGCTGTCGCCAGAGGGACCAGGTCGGCGGGTTGAGCCAGGGGTCGGCTGGAACTGCGGCACGGAGCAACCGGATCGCGACGGCGGCCAGGTCGTGCTGACTGGGCTGGGCGCGCAGGATGGTCTGCAGCAGCCGGTGCAGCTGCAGACTGTCGGGCTCGACGCGGGCCAGCGCACGGCGGCGCAGTAGCCGGGGCAGCTCGGTGAAGGCCAATGGATCGCGGGCCGTGGTGGCGAGTGGGTCGGGTAGCCGGTCGGGGTGGGTGGTGAACAGGGTGAGGGGGATCGGCTCGGGGGCCAGGTGGGCGGCCAGGGTGAGCAGGTCCAGCGCGGCCGGTGATTGTGCGGCGAGCCGGTCGAAAGCGATCTGGTAGCTGGCGGCCAGTGATACCGGGTAGGTGGCGGGTGTGCCGTGGGTCAGGAGTTCTGCGGTTCGCTCGTCGAGCAGGGACAGGTAGTCGTCGGTGGGTATGCCGGTCTCGGTCAGATACGCGGCGGCCTGGCTGAGCGCCAGGGGCAGGTCGCCCAGAGCGTTGGCGATCCGGGCGGCATCGTCGGCGGTGAGTCGCGGGACGCGGCGCAGCAGGGTGAGTGACTCGTTGCGGTCGAAGATGTCGACCCCGAATGGGGTGGCGAGGTCATGCCAGGCGGGGTTGCAGGAGGTGATCAGTACCTGGCCGCCATCGCCGGTGGCCAGGTAGAGGGCCAGGACGGCGGGGTCCTCGGCGTTGTCGTAGATCAGCAGCCAGCGGTCGCGTTCCCGCAGCGCTCCCAGCAGTCGGGCCACCGCCGAGGCGATGGGGTCGGTGGCCTCGGCCAGGCCGAGGGCGTGGGCGAGCTGGGCCAGCCGGTCGGGGATCAGCGTGGGTACTTCGGAGGGAATCCACCAGACCACGTCGTAGTCGGTGTCGTGGCGGTGCGCGTACTCGATGGCCAGCGCGGTCTTGCCGATCCCGCCCATGCCATGCAGAGCATGCACCCTCCAGCTCCGTGTAAGACAACTCCGGCCGGTCGCGCACCGGGGATCCGTACCGGAACCCGACGATGGCCACATAGATGTCGGCGCCCTGCACCGCATCCCGGCACACCTGCTCCGGGCACTGGTTCCGCGCGGTGAAATAGGCCATGTCCCCGATGGCGTCCCCGGCCCGGGTGATCGCCTGTTCCGCCGCATCGACGAACGACCGCCGAACAGGAAACCGCCGCAGCTCCGAGGTATGGCTCAGAAACACCCGCCGTGGCCATGGTGACACGCCTCGTAGCCTCCCACCCCACTGGCTCACCGGGTAACAGCGGAATCACCTGTTTCAGGTCGCGACGCTGCGCCCTGTTTGATTCCGGACCCGATCACACCATGTCTGCGCAGGTGAACAGCCGAATCGTGTCCTCTCCAGAGATCGAGGCGTCCGCACCCCCTCGGCTCCAGAACGCGAGCTCGAGGTCGCGATGGGGCTCGGGGAGATAACGGAGTTTGGCGCGCAGCTCTTGCAGGTCACGCCCGCTCGGCGGACGGCTCTGCCATCTGGCTTCGCCGAGGAGCCGGGTGCGCTCGTCGAGCAGCCCGAGCACGTCGATCTCGGCCAGCTCGTCACGCCACCACCGGCCGACGGTCAACTGAGCCGGAAGCTCGCCGGACTCCACGAGATGGACCGCATGCTCCCGCGCCGCTTCCTCGAACACCCGGCCCAGGTGTGCCTGCCAGCGTTCGCGGACCCGCTGCTGCACGGCCCGGCCCTGGCCACCGTCGACCAGGTCGGCGTCCTCGCGCAGCACAGCGAACCAAAACGCCAGGTAGGGGTCCGTGATCTCATACAGCGGATCCGCGGTGGCGGGTGATCCATGCGGTCGGACGGCGCGCACGTAGCCCGCTCGACGCAGCCGGTCCAGGGTGTAGTCGATGCGCTGTTGGGCGCGGCCGGCGATGCGCGAGCGGCGGCGGGTGCCCGCGCCGAGAGCGCCCAGAACTCGCTCGTAGCCACCCCGCCAGTCCAGATCCTCGCTGAGGATGTCCAGCGCGTCGCGCAGCAGCAACCCGCCGGGGGTGAACGCATGCTCGCGCAGGTTCTCCTCGGGTGACGCACCCGGATCCCACCGCTGCAGGTGCAACGGGTAACCGCCACACGCGGCGAATGCCTCGACGTACTCGGCCGCGTCCAGTCGCGGCAAGAACGCCCGCGCGTCGGTGAACGAGAACGGGTCGAGCCGACGCTCCAGCGCCGCCCTGCGGTGCAGCCCTCCCTGGGGGCCGAGCATCTGCTCCATGACGGACACGGCCGAGCCGCTCAGTGCGAGCAGCAGCCGGGTCCCGGCTGATCGTGCTTCCCACACCGCGGAGAGGAGATCGGCGAAATCAGCGCGACCGGCGAGCAGCCGGGGTGCCTCGTCGAGCACGACCAGCAGAGGCTGTTCCGCGGCCATCCGCAAGGTGAATCTCAGCGCCGCCTCCCAGTCCGAGAAGCCGCCACCGATGAGGTCTGCGACATCCTCGTCGAGCTGTTCTCGCAGCGTCAGGGCGTAGCGCTCGACCTGCCGCCGCTCGCTGTCCTGCCGGGTGGCCGTGAAGTAGACGTGCCGCTTCCCCTCGGCGAAGCGCGTCAGCAGGAAGGTCTTGCCCACCCGCCGGCGACCCCACAGCACGACGAGCTGAGGCTCTGCACGCTGGGTGGCCTCCCAGGAGCGTTGCAGGTCACGGAGCTCCCGAGCACGGCCGATCAGCTGGGTCACCTTAACCTCCACGGCACAAACAGTTTGTAGTACAAGCTGTTTGTACCATGCTCGACAGCGCGATTGGTGATCGACTGATGGCTTCGTAGCATCCCACTCCACTGACTCGCCGGACACCAGCGGGATCATCTACGCCTCGCTGCTACACATGCTGTGTCCACGATGACTCAGCGGCTGCAGATTCTCATCGAGGAGCTCTGATCCAATTCCGCGCGTTGCCGTTGGGCGTGGGCAGGCCGTGTTGGACAGCTTGGAAAGGTCACTCAGTAACTTGGCCAGTGCGGTTGCATCATCATGATTGAGAGAGAGCATCATTCCGGGTCATTCCAGGAGTTGGAAACACGCGCGCAGCCGCTTTCCCAATTCCTCCTGTCGCCACGAGCGAAACTACCTCGCATTGTTCTGTCAGCGGAAGTACTGGGTTGCGCATAGGTGTTGTTACCAGTCGCACCGTGTAATCTCCGGTTAGTGAGCAACTTCCCAGAGCGGCCTCGCTCCGGTCGGCCGATGAGCACCTGGACACTTGGCCGGATCGTCATCTTGGCGTTCGGTTCCGTGCTGACCCTAGTCTGCGGGACGCTGGTCTTTGGTGTCGTCGTAGTGATGGTCAGTGCGCTGGTCGGTACCGATCTCGGCGGAGTCTGATCGCCTCAGCCG
>JBOHHD010000447.1:0-4927 GCA_050700515.1 Pseudonocardiaceae bacterium | reverse complement strand
GGCTCCTTCTCCCCAAACAGCGATCACAACCTTGGCCGGCGGTGCACCACGTCGTACCCACCACGAGGAGGAGCTGGTGCGCATTGGCGAGGTGCGGGTGGGACCGAGTTGATCCGAACGGGGGCTGTGGCTGTGGTCACGGGTTCGGCGGGCTGAACTCCCATCGTGCGACGACCACCGCGATGGTGGCGGACACGCCCCTCAACCGGGCGGAGTACGCCGAGGCGGTGCGCACCAGCCTGCAGCAGGGATACCGAGCATGGGCGGTGCTAGCCAGACTCTTCGATGGCTGGCGGGACCGCGTCTGTTGCATTGTGGGTCGTGACGATGCAGCCGGAGCTGGTTTGGTACGTCAGCTATGGGTCGAACATGTCCGCCGGCCGGTTGACCTGCTATCTCGCCGGGGGAACACCGCCGGGAGCGCAGCACTCCTATTCCGGTTGTCGTGATCGTCGACCGCCGCGTCGCGCACTCGGCTGCACCCTCGCCGGTGGGGTCTACTTCGCGACGGAATCACTGGTCTGGGGTGGTGGGCGTGCCTTTTACGATCCAGCGCTCGTCGGCCCGGCAGCCGCGCGCGCTTATCTGCTCACTGCCGGGCAGTTCGCCGACATCGTCGCGCAGGAGATGTATCGCAGCACTGGTACGGACATCGACCTCGGACCGGTTCTGGCGACCGGCCGAGCCCAACTCGGACCCGGCCGTTACGAGACCCTGCTGCACGTCGGTGACCTCGACGGGCATCCGCTGCTGACCTTCACCGCTCCCTGGCAGGCCACCGACGTGCCCTGGACGGTGCCATCAGCGTCCTACCTGCGAATGCTGGCGCAAGGACTGCGCGAAGCCCACGGATGGGATGTGCACCAGGCGGCCGGATACCTCGCCCACCTGCCCGGGGCGCGCGGGCACTGGACTCCGGCCGACATCGCCGCCTTGTGACCCGCCCTGTCGGACCAGGGTGTGAACAACGCACGGTGACTGAGCACGAGCTCCCCGTCTATGCTCCCGAAACGGGGCCGGGGGCTTGTCCGTGCAAATCTCATTCTGGAGCAGGCGTGACGCTGAATCCGGGCGTGGTCATCGGCCCCTACACCGTGCTGGAGCACGTAGGAGCCGAGGGGACGACCGCCGAGGTCTACCGCGGTCGAGACGAGCAGAATGGCCTGGTCGTCGCGTTGAAGCTGCTCGCCAGGGCAAGCGAACGAAGCCGGCGCGAAGCCCGCGCGGTGGTCACCCTCAACCATCCCAACATCGTGGCGACGTTCGACGTCATCGAGCACCACGGACGGCTCTGCCTGGTCCAGGAATGGATCGACGGTGGGAGTTTGGCGGCCGAGCTGAGCTCGGTCGGCCGACTCGACGTTCACGAGACTGTGCGACTGGGCCGCGACGTGGCAGCTGCGCTGCTTTATGCGCATCAGCACAACATCCTGCATCGCGACATCACGCCCTCGAACGTGCTGCGCACGATCGGGGGCAGCTTCAAACTGACGGACTTCGGAGCCTTCGGCCAGCTCGAAGTGGAGACCGCGACGACAAGGGGCGGTGAGATTGCCGGGACGCCGCAGTTCATGTCCCCGGAGCAGATCACCGGCGTCCGGCAGACCACGGCCTCCGATCTGTTCGGACTCGGGCTGCTGCTGTACCGCTGCCTGTACGGCCGCCTACCCGACGAAACGGAGACGGCAAGCTCGTATCCGGAACTGGCTTACAGCCGGGTGCGGATTCCGATCAGTGTGCCACCCTCGCCGTTACAAGAACTGCTCGAACGCTGCCTTGCTCTCGACCCGGCGCAGCGCCCGCAATCCGCGGCAGAAGTGCTGACCGTACTGGATCAGATCGCGTCTACCCCTCGGGAACTCCAGGCGATCGAGGAAGAGTTCGACGAGGACTTCCTATGGCCCCCGCCAGGGGCGGCTCGTCAACGGCCGCCGAGAGGCTTCGGCGGGAGTCAGGGCACGGGTGAGGACTGGGCACGCGCGGACATCGATCCGACAAGAGCTATTCCGATTTCCCGCTCACGAAGATCGGCGCTGGCTGGACCTGCCCTCGTGGTGTTGGCCGTTGCTGTGCTCGTCGCCGGTGTCTGGCTGTTCGGCGCCGGGACCGCGCTGGTGCGTATCTGCATCGGTCTCACCATTGCCGGTGTCGCCCTCGCTGTGGCACAACAGATTCGCCGCCGCTGGGCCAGCCGAGCGCCTGAAGCGGAACGAAGAGCGGTCACGATCCTCTTCGGCGCCGGTCAGCGTGCTGAGCTCACTCAGTCGTTGATGATCGAGGTCGATCAGGTGGTGCGAAACCTCAATTCACTCGACGCCAAGTTCCTCGGTATGACCGTGGTAGCCATGATCCGCGAATACGAGGAGGCCAAGGAGTCCTCGGAGCGCCAGGCAGCCCTGCTCAACGTGGTGATGCTGATGGAGAAACTCCAGGCGCACTTTTCTCCCTGGCATGTCCGGCACAAAGATGCGATCGCCACCGGCGTCACCGTGGTCGGCGCCCTCGCCGGGTTGGCCAGCGTCATCAGCGGTTTCCTGGGGTAAGAAGAAGGAAGTCACGCCGAACCTGGCGGCACTATCCATTCTGTGGGCTGCCCGGTGATGTCGGCGATCAGATCGAAGTCGCCGTCGTAGTGCAGCACGGTGAGACCTTCGATCTCGGCCACGGCGGCGACGATCAGGTCGGGAATCGCGATGGCCCGATGTTGCCCGCAGGCGATCAGGGCGCGCTGGACCTCGCGCGCCCGAGCCTCCGTCGCTACCGGTGTGATCAACCGGTTCAACGGTGCCAGCACGTCCCGGCTGATCCGCTCGAAATCAGACAGCGACCGCGTCGAGTAGCCCACCTCCAGTTCCGTGAGCAGACAAATACTGACCCGTCCGGCCGCGATCCGCGGGATGAGGACCTCGGCGAACTTCATGACGTGGGGCCGCAAGGCCGACGTATCGATCAACCACAAGGTCGACGCCGTCACGACCATGCCTGGCGCATCACCGCATCATCCTGGAGGTCCGCCAAACCGGCCCCCAACTCTGCCCAGCGTCCACGCAGTTCGGCCTCACTTCGCAGGCCCCCGGCGACCAGCATCTCCAACGCCCGTTGCACCGTGCCCTTGATCGTGGACTCCCCGGAGATCCGTTGCGCGGCCCCGAGCAGTTCGTCGTCCATGTCAACCAGTCGCTTCGTCACCGCACACCTCCGTAGATATCCATTATCGCCATGAGTATATCCTCGCTGAGGATGGCGCCCAGGTCTGGCGCCCAGCAGGACTCAGACTTCGGTGACATATTGCTGTTATCAAGGTATGCTTTGATGCATGCGGACGACACTGCGAGTCGACGATGAGCTGCTGCGGCGGGCGAAGAGCCACGCGACCAGTCAAGGGCGCAGCCTGACGTCAGTTTTCGAGGAGGCGCTTCGTCGGTTGTTGGCCGATTCCGAGCGGCAGCAGGAGCAGGTGCGGGTCGAGCTCCCGGTGTCCAGCGCGAGTGGGGGAGTGCTGCCCGGTGTGGATCTTGATGACAGTGCGGCGCTGCTGGACGTGATGGAGGGTCGTGCTACTACCTGATGTCAACGTCCTGGTGTACGCGTTTCGCCCGGACGCATCCGACCACGAGCACTACCGGGCCTGGCTGGACGACACCGTCAACGGCGAGGCCAACTATGGCTGTTCCGACCTGGTGCTCAGTGGTTTCCTGCGGGTCGTGACCCACCCACGGATTTACCGTGAACCCAGCCTGCCGGCCGAGGCGTTGGCCTTTGCGCAGGTCGTCCGCGGCCAGCCGACTTGCCGTCCGGTATTCCCCGGGGCGCAGCATTGGTCGATCTTCACTCGGCTGTGCCAGCAGGCCAACGCAAAGGGCAATCTGGTGGCCGATGCCTTCCTCGCCGCGCTGGCGATCGAGTCGGGTTGTGAATGGGTGAGCGCTGATCGGGATTTCGCCCGGTTTGCCGGGTTGCGCTGGCGGCACCCGCTCGATGGGTGATCAGGTAGTCGCGGCGCCGGGTCCCATGGACAGCTTGGCCAGCAGGTCACGCGCCTGCTCGGCGTGCCTGGGCAGGCACAGCACGTCGTAGCGTCCGGCCACGAGCTGGCTGGCCGAGGAGAAGTCCCGGCGGCCGCGGGTGGAGGCGTAACCGGCGGCGGCGAAGGCCATCCCGAACAGCACGCCGGTACCCACCCCGACCAGAATCGGCACGATCCCCGTACCGGCCTGGGTGGCGAACAAGCTGAGCAGAACTCCGACGAAAAGGCCGAACCAGGCACCCGACGCCGCCCCTTGGGCCAGCACCACGCCCCAGTTCAGGCGGCGCAATACCCGCTCGACCAGCATCAGGTCGACTCCGACGATGGTTACCTCGGCCACCGGGAACTCCTTGTCGGCCAAGTGGTCCACGGCGCGCTGGGCCTCGCCGTACGTTGCGTAGGAGCCAATCGGCCAGCCAGTGGGCGGGGTGGGCAAGCCGGGCATCTGTCGCTGGCTGCCGAAGGGGCTGGACATGGTGTCACCTCCGATGCGGGGTCATCCTGCTCAGCGATCACGGCACTGTATCCCCGGTGCGAGTTGCACTATGGCCCTGTTGCGGCTCTCCGGCTCCAGCTCAGCTTCGAGCAGCATACTCCCGCAGCAGCCCCTTGCTGATAATCGTCTTCTGGATCTCGCTAGTGCCCTCCCCGATGAGCAGGAACGGCGCCTCGCGCATCAGCCGCTCGATCTCGTACTCCTTGGAGTATCCATATCCACCGTGGATGCGGAAGGCGTCCTCGGTGACCTCCTGGCAATACTCGCTGGCCAGCAGTTTCGCCATCCCGGCCTCGACGTCGTTGCGCTCGCCGGCGTCCTTCTTGCGCGCCGCGCGGACCATCATCGCGTGGGACGTCTCGACCTTCGTCGCCATCTCCGCGAGCCGGAACAGGATCGCCTGG
>JBOHHD010000446.1:0-4002 GCA_050700515.1 Pseudonocardiaceae bacterium | reverse complement strand
GTGCACTGGCACCCAACGCCACTCACGGCTGGCCGCCACTACCTGAGGGATCTGATGGACGATCTCTGTACCACTGCCGAAGCCTTCGTCGCGATGGCTCATCGCATCGTGTGGTGCTCGGTGGCGACCGTGGACGCTCAGGCCCGCCCTCGCTCGCGGGTGATGCACCCGATCTGGGAGTGGGACGGGTACACGCTGGTCGGCTGGGTAGCCACCACGCCCAGCCCGAAGCTGGCACATCTGGCGCGCACCGCGTACCTGTCCTGCAGCTATTGGGAGCCCACTCAGGACACCTGCACCGCCGAGTGCCGGGCCGAGCTGGTCACCGACGTCGACGCCCGGGCGCGGGTCTGGGAGCTGTTCGCCACCGCCCTCGCGCCATTGGGTTTCGACCCCGGGGCGATCGGAGTGCCCGGCTGGGACGCCCCGGACGCCCCGGGCTTCGTGGTGCTGCGCCTGCGACCCTGGCGGCTGCGGGTGCACCCGCTGTCGATCCTCGCCAGCGGCGGGCGCCCGGAGGAGATGCGCACCCTGCTCTGGCAGGAGTAGGTCGACGGCGCCGATAACGCGGACGCGGCCTCACCCGCCGAAGACGACGAGGCGGCCTGACCGGCGATGTGCGATATCGCACCGATGCCGTGCCGTCATGGTGCATCATCCGTCCCGCTCTCGGTGATGACTGGCCAGAGACGGTGAACGGTGTCCTCAAGCTCGGGAAGATCATTGTCGACCGTGGCCTGCAGGATCGCGTGTGAGGTGTCGAAGTAGCGGTGCGCGAGCCGGTCTCGCATACCCGCTATCTGATCCCACGGGATGGTGGGCTCGTGTGCAAGCAATTCCTGAGGTAGCGCCTTGACCGCCTCGCCGATCTCGATGAACCGGACTCGTACCGCATCGAAGATCAGTCCATCGGACAGGCTGCCGCGATCCAGATGCGACCGGATCGCCGTGATGGCGCCTTCGATGTCATCAAGGCGCTGGACGTCGCGGCGGCTCACAGTCGGACCAGGTCCCCATCCACCTCGTTCTGTACTGAAGGTTTGATATCTGCGGCGGGGATCAGGTCCACCTTCGCCTCCAACACGCCTTCCAGCGCGCGTTGTAACCGGGCGAGGCCGAGGAGCCCCACCTCGGGTGCGACGTCCACCAGAAGGTCGACGTCGCTGTCTACGGTCTCCTCGTTACGGGCCACACTGCCGAACACCCGGAGATTCGACACGCCGTGCGCCGCGGCGATCTCTCGCAGTTCGGCGCGGTGCGCCCGGACCCGCCGCCCCAGCGGTCCCTCGAGTCGCCGCAGCGCAGACGGCGCCCGGGTCCGGCGCAGGCGAATATCGAGCTCGAAGCCGGTGGCCGCCACCAGCCGCGTCAGGGTCGGCAAGGACG
This sequence comes from Pseudonocardiaceae bacterium, assembly GCA_050700515.1. Lineage (GTDB taxonomy): Bacteria > Actinomycetota > Actinomycetes > Mycobacteriales > Pseudonocardiaceae. The sequence goes on along the minus strand of JBOHHD010000446.1, from coordinate 2,616 downwards.
GCTGGCGGCCGCCGGACTCATAAGCGCTCACCACACTCTGCGTGCAGCCGGCCTGGCGGGCCAGTTCGACCTGGGACAGACCGGCCCGCCCGCGCGCCTCACGGAGCAACGCGGCTGCCGAAATCGCATCGGAAACCATGTACCCACGATAGCGGATCGTCAATACCTCCCTTTCGGAGGTTCGGTGCAGTGCTTCCTGAAGCGTGCTCGCGTCATCCTACGGTGGACACAACGAGATGCCCCGAGCTCTGCTGTCGCCGAGCTCGACAAGAGAGCGGTTCGACACCGTGAGACCAACTCTGGTGTCGAATTCGGCGACAGCAGAGCTATCACGTGCCAGGACCGCTGACGGCCATGCCACCCGGCATCACCAGCTCAACGCATTCATCGATCTTGACATGACCGGGGGCTGGGGGCGGTCAAGTAGCCTGGCGTCCGCATCCTCACCGGGGTGTCGCGCCCTGGAGTAACTGCCTGAGGCTTATCGGTGAGGGTTTTACCTCGGTGGAATGGGTGGTATTCGATGGACGACCACGACACGCGGTCGATCGGCCGTCGTATTCGGGAGATCCGGGACTGGCGCGACCTGAGCCTGAAGGCTGCTGCCGACCTCGCGGGGATCTCGGAGGGTTACCTGTCGAGGATCGAGCGCGGGGAACGTCCGGTGAATCGTCGTTCCTTGCTCGAAGCGATCGCCGCAGCGCTGTGGGTTGCTCCTGCGGAGCTGGCCGAGCAGGCATTTCCGCCGGCGATGGCCGATTCGGTGATCGGGGAGGCGCGGGCTGGGGTGGTGGCGCTGGAGGCGGCACTGTCGGACCTTGATCTTGGTGAGTTCACTGACCCAGCGGCCCGTCCTTGGCCTGCCGTCGCTGCCGACCTGAACACGCTCAATTCTCGGCTTCGGCCGACGGCCGACTATGCGGCGCAGGGAGCGATGCTGCCCGGTCTGTTGCGCGAGCTGCATACCCTCTATATCACCGACCCGGAGCACCGCGCCGACATCCTGCGGGCATTGATGGATTGCTACCAGGCGACGTGCTTCATGGTGAAGAACCTCGGCGTCCGGGGCCTGCCCGCATTGGCCGCGTTCCGCGCCCAGCAGGTCGCCGAGGAGCTGGCTGACCCGGCCTGGCTCGGGCTGGCCGCGTGGCTGCGGGCGTTGGCCCTCGGCGGGAAGGGCCGACCCCGCATGCTTGAACTGTCGGTACAGAGCGCCGATGCGCTGCAGGGGCACCTCGACGATCGCCGCGCTCAGCAGATGTACGGCGCGCTGCATCTCAGCGCCGCGCTCGCTTCGGCAGCGCTGTGCCGCGCCGACGATGTCGCCGCCCACCTCGATGAGGCCAGTGCTCTCGCCGAGCGGGTCGGCCCGGACGGTGGCCGCGGATTCGGCAGCCTGTATTTCGGGCCGGACAACGTCGGGATCTGGCGCCTATCCATTGCCATCGAGCTCGGTGAGCCGGGACGGGCACAGGAGCTCGCTCGTCAGGTGACCCCGGAACGAGTGCCCTCTGCGCACCGTCAAGCGATCTATTGGGCTGATTTGGGCCGCGGAATGGCGCAGGATCGAGCGACCCGTGATGAAGCGGTCGGTGCGCTGCTGCGGGCGGAGAAACTCGCACCGCAGCGCATCCGCACGAACCCGTTCGTCCGGGAGACCGTGGGGGACCTGATGCGCCGAGCGCGGCGTAAGGCCGGCGGTCGGGAACTGCGCGGCATGGCCTACCGGATAGGGCTCGGCATCAGCTGATTTCATGGTCGCTTGCCATTCTGGCAAGGCCCGCTGTGGTTGGTCCGCCACGGTCTGCATTCATGAGTGCGAGGGGAAACAACGCAGCGGAACCCGGGGCGGACCCCTGGCCGGTGACGCATCGGGAAAAAGAGCATTCCCGGCTGGTCGTGGAGGGCATACGTACCGACGTCGACGAATTGTGTTCGCTGGTAGTGGTGCACGAGATGGGCGGCAAGTGGTCGCTGTACCCCCACGGCGCGGCTCAGCTCGGGGTGCGCCTGCCGCAGGCCGAGGCGCTCAAGGTGGCGCAGAAGATCCTGGACGACGCCGGATGAGCGATCCCGCGCTGTACGAATGGCTCGCCTTGCGCCGCGTCCACGACGGCGGTGTGGCGAGGTCCGCCGGTGCCTACTTCGACCACGGCCGTCCGACCCCCGGGCACCTGACCGAGGTGTTCGACCGGCTCGTCTGGACCGGTCTGGTCGCCGTCCTCGTGGTGCCGCCCCCCGAATTCAGCACCACCCAGACCCCGGTCGGTCGCCGGTTCGAGCCGCTCCCCCCGGCTCCCGGCGACCGATCGGGCCCCACCTGAGCGTCCGCGCGATTTGCTGAACCTGACTCGTCCGGCTTGTGGCGGCCCACGAGCGAACTTGTCGACGTGGCGTTGGCCGCGTTCGGCAACACCATCCATTCTTAAGGAGCGTCATGAAACGTCAGAAGAGCAAAGAAGCCAGGGGCCTGGAAACCCGACGCATCGTGTACGGCAATCACCGGCGCCCGCACGACAAACCCCAGGAATTGAAGGTGGACGTCCGGCGCGGCGAAATGATCGACGACGATTACGCGGCCGCGATGGTGGCGGCGCGGACCACGCTGCCCCTGGC
>JBOHHD010000445.1:0-5169 GCA_050700515.1 Pseudonocardiaceae bacterium | reverse complement strand
GATCGAGGCCGAATCCTTGCGCTTGCTGCGGTGTCAGCAACTCACACGTCCGAGGAGACATCGCCGCGACATCTTTCGGGTTCTTCACCGACGGAATCGGACTCATCACCGACGCGCTCGGCGGCGCAGGCTGCTGGCTCGAGCCTGGTCCGGCACCGCAACCCGCCAGCAGAATTGCGCACTCAGCCGTAATCACGCCCCACAGCAACCGGCCCCTCACCGCAGCAACCCATCACTGGGGTCCGGGAGGGCTAGCTTGTCAACCTGTAGGTACACCTGCAGGTCCTCCCGCAACTTTCGGGCAAGCGTTCTGAGCTGCCCCACGCCGGCCCGGAGGGTGGCCTCCAGGTTGTTCACCCCACTGTCCGATGCCCACTTACCGATCTGCTCAACCGCATGCAAGCTCACTCCGTCGATGCCCGGAGGAGGGATGTTCGTCAGCTGATGGGCCCGCGCTGCCCGTCCCTCCAGAAAGTTGGCGGCGGCTTCCAGGTCGGTGATGGCGCGGGGGGCTTGGTCGACGTCGATCGTGAAGCTCTGACCCGCCGACCCCATACCCAGCCCGGCCAGGATGTTGCCGGTGTCGCTCGCCAGCGGCGCGAACGCACCACCCAGACCGCCACCACCGCCCAGCGCACTCATCGCCACCGGACCTGGATCCGCACCAGAGCCTGCCAACTCACCCATCCCGCCGTCACTCCCCACACTCATCGTGCGCCACCGACCACACACCGCACCTAATCGGCCGAAGTCTGACACACCGGCACACGACGACCGGGCCAGATCCACGAAGACCGCACAGCAGGATGCAAGCACCCGGAAACCTCGACCATCCGCTCACCCATCGCGCGAGCGGTGCGGCGGACAGTGGCCGAACACGGCACGCTCCGCGGCCGTGATCACTGAGCTCATCGTTCCCCTACCTGGCCGTGGGAATCGGTCACCACCGCTGGTCCCAGGTCGGCAACACCCCTTGCCGCCAGCTCTTTGATGGTGATGAGCGGTCCGGCACACACTTGATCGAGCAGTTCAGCCTGCGCTGGTGCCAGATCGGTGAGCCGGCGCAACACCGCGAGCAGCTCCCGTAGCTCGACGGTGTCCGCGCACGACCACTGGTCGGCCACGATCCGGTCGAGTGGGCTCGTCACCCGTCCGCCCGGTTCACGTTTCCGGGACGCGAACCATTGCCGCAGCACCGACTTGCCACCCACCTCGTAGTGCCAGACCGCAGCCGGCACGGGTCGGAACCGGGCACCGCCCAGGAGCAGCACGTCCTTGCCGGTGTGGGCGATCGTGGCGGGCATGGCTTCCGACGTGTGCGCAATCCCCTCCAGGCCGATCGGCCGATGCGGCCGCGGCAGGGAGATGTCCCCGGCCGGTCGGCCGGCGGCGGGATCCGCGCAGCGCTGCCCGTAAGTCGACGCCCACACGACCTCGCGTCCCAGCTCGACGGCCTTGACGAACACCTCGGCGTCCGCTGTCACCGGGACCCTGACCCCAGGGGTCTCCAGTTGGCGGGCGAACCCCGCCGTATAGCCCGGGTGCGAGACCACGGCGGCGACGTAGCAGAGCAGATCGAGTGCGCTGACCCGGATGCCGAAGCGTTGCGACAGCGCGGCGAGCAACACCGCACCGCAGGTCGGTTGCCCGTCGGGGTGGTAAACGAGCAGGACCCGCCCGCCCTCACTGCCCTGGAAACAGTCCGCGTCGGGCACCAGCGCGCTCAGCACGACACCCGGTCCACTCCTGATCACCTTGGAGTGCTGCTCGACGAGAAACACCTGCTCGGGGTGGTTCGCGGCCACCCAGAGGTCCCGACGTGGAAAGTCGATCACCCGGGGGTCGGCGATCAACCACTTGCGGTCGAAGCTACGGTGCAGCACCCGGCGCAGCGGCGGGTCCAGGTCGGTCTCGTCCGCCAGGGCGCGGAGACGTTCGCCCCGGGGAAGCGCGGCGAGCCGGCTGGTCAGGGTACGGTCGCGGGTCGCTTTCAACAGCTGCGACCGCACCGCGGGGTCGGGTTCGGTCAGCAACCGGCGCCAGCGCTGCCGCAATACCTCGGGCCGTGCGGAGTACACCCAGGCCCGGTTCGTCTTGACGCCCGGAACACGCACCGGGAACAGATCATCCAGCGCGGGATGGGCGTCCCAGCTCACCGCACCGGCCGGAGTGAACGGCGCATCCCAGCCGTCGCGGGCGTCCTGCCACACCGGATCGTCAAGCCCGAGATGAGCGAGCGCGGCGAACTTCTCCGCCCGCTTGCCGTGCACCGCGGTGTAGTGGACGCGAGCCGGTTCGCCGGTACTGCCGTCCTCGGCGCGAAGGAAAATGCCGACCGCGAGCGGGTGCTGCACCGCCGAAAAGATCCGGGTCGCGACGCCGGGTCGCATGCCCTCCGGGCTCAGGTCGATGATCCAGCCCTCCTCGCAGGTTCGACGCAGGTAGGTGCGCATTCCCTTGAACGCGGTGCCCCGCAGATAGGCAGCGGGGGTCACGAACGTCACCACGCCACGGCCTTGCCCACCGGGGCTGTCGAATACCTTCCAGGTGGCCCAGCGCCAGAAGTACCAGGCCATGTTCTTCAGCTTGTACTCATGGCGCCCATTGCCGGGAAGCCGGAAATCCGACATCAGCGAGGCATCCGCGCCGCGCGGGCGCCCGCCGTAACAGCTGCCGAGCTCCACCCACGACCCGTCGCCACCGGCTCGCTCCCGGTAGGGCGGATTGCCGATCACCACCGTGACCGGGAGTTCGGCCGGGATCCGGTCGGCCCACCGCGCGCGGTCTTCGTCGAGTGCGTTGGTGAGGTGCAACGGCAGCCGATCGGCCGGAGTCAGTCGCACGCCGTGCTGGGCCAACAGGTCCGTCAGCCGCAGTTCACTCACCGCGTACGGCCCGATCTGCAGCTCGAACCCGACCAATCGACCGGCCATGGCACTGAGCACCTCGCGCACATTGTCCGCGGCGTCCAGGCGGTGGAATACGGTGTCCAGGACGCGCAGCAGAATGGTCCCGGAGCCCGCTGCCGGGTCGACGATGCGCACCTCGTCGGAACCCAGACCACGGGTCAGGCCGAATCGGGTGCGCAATGCGTCGTCGGTGAGCCGGACCATCGGCTCGACCAGCTCGATCGGGGTGTAGTAGACCCCGGATTCCTGCCGCAGCGATGAGTCGTATTCGTCGAGAAAATGCTCGTAAAGGTCGCCATCACCAGCACCAATGTGTGCCCAGTCCACCGCGCCGATCACCCGCAGCAGGATGTCGAGCGGAACCTGGAACGGCTGTGCCGAGCCACCGGACCGGTCGGTGAGGACCTGCAGAGCCCGGCCCATCAGGGTGTTACCCACCGCGATCAAGTCACCGATCTCGTGATATCCCCGGCCGTCGAAGTCGATGCCCCGGCTGCGGGCGTAGAGCAGGCCGAAGGTCACCGTCTGGGCGTAGCCGTCGGCGACCTCGCCGTCATCGGCGGTGGGGAACAGCGACCGACGCCACTCGGTGGCGAACCCGCTGCCCCACTCGCCCGCGTGCACCGAGGCCCGTCCCCGGGCGAGCTGGTCGGCGACCTCCTCGCGCAGCAGCCGACAGGCCGGGGCGATCGCCCGGACCAGCGGGCCGACCCCGCGGATCGGTGACGGCGCCCACCGGAGGAACGGGGCGATCAATTGCTCGAACTCCGGCCCGCTCACTCGCCGCTTCTAGCACACGAGCACTCCCCTCCGCGACTACGGCCGCCTATGGTACCGGGCAACCACGACAGAATTGATCAAGCGCGGCCCTGGTCGACAGCCGTAACCAGGAGGATGTTCGGACCAGGCTGGACGTTACCCAGGGAGTTGGTTTCATAATGTGGTAGTCGGAGGGCGGATCAATGACTACTGAACACGGCTGCGAACCCTGGTCATTGGATGCCCTGACGCGGGAGTGGTTCAGCGCCATCAGCACCACCGCATACGTGCCGATGTCCCCGGCCGACATCCAGCTCTACTTGCGTGACCTCACCGAGCGTCTCGTGGCCGCGCTGCGTGGCCCCTCGGTGGATACCACGGCCGCCTTCCACGTCGGCGCCCAGCTGGTGGCCGGAGACTTCACCGGTCCGCAGAGTTTGTCCCGCACGGTCGAAGTGCTGGCCAGGACACTACCCGTGACCACGGAGAATGCCCTCGCGGACCGGCCGGGGAACCGTATTGTCGAGCTGCTCGGTGCACTGGTGGCCGGTTACACGTCGGCACTGCGCGATCGCCTCTTCGACCAGCAAGAGGAAATCCACCAGGCCCTGATCACAGCGCACCACGGGATCGAGCGGGAACTACAGGCCAGCGAGGCATGGTTCCGGGAAGTATTCGACTCCTCACCGATGGGCATCGTCATCACCGATTCCGATGGGCAGATCGAGCAGACCAACCCGGCGCTCGATCAGATCCTCGGCTATCCCCGCAGCGAACTGCTCGGAAGTGAGCTGGGCAGGGTTTTCTCACCCGACGACCGCCCTGTTGTCCTGGAGCACTACCAGCGCCTGAGCAGCGGCCGGGAATCACGATTTCGGCTTCGATGCCAGTTACGCCACAAGGATGGTGGGCCCGCCTGGGTCTACCTGGCTGCCTCGGTGCTGCTCGATGCCGAGCGGCAGCCCCGGTACTTCGCCACGATGGTCGATGACCTCACCGAGCTGCACCTGCTCCAGGAGTGGTCGAGCCACCAGGCTCTGCACGACGTGCAGACCGGCCTGCCGAACCGGAACTGCTTTGTCTCCCATCTCGAGCAGGTGCACGGTCGGCTGGAGCTGTCGGACGTGATCACTGTGCTGTTCCTCGACCTGAACAGCTTCTCGGCGATCAACGACGGCCTCGGGCATCACTTCGGTGATCAGGTACTGGACGTGGTGACCACCCGGCTGCGAAAGGTGGTCGCCGACCAGCCGGCGATGGTCGCCCGAGTCGGCGACGACGAGTTCGCGATCCTCCTCGAGCCCGGCGATTCGGTGCTGGACGTCGGCGCGTTGGCCGAGGCCATCCACCTCGAGCTGGACGAGCCGGCCTACCTGGAGGGGATCAGGGTGGCAGTCAGCGCAACGATCGGCGTCGTGCAGCAGCAGGTCGGGGAGACCTGCCCCGCCGAGCTGTTGCGCGCCGCCGCCATGCTGCGCCGGTTGCCCGCCATGGCCAGGCG
>JBOHHD010000444.1:0-16079 GCA_050700515.1 Pseudonocardiaceae bacterium | reverse complement strand
GTGTTGAGGTCCCGGATGGCGGTGGTCTCCGGGTCCTGCGCGGCGGGCTCGGCGACTCTGCCGAGGAAGAGGGTGTTGTCGATCACGATGAGACCGCCGGGTCGCAGCAACAGCACGGCCTGCTCGTAGTACTGCGGATAACTCGTCTTGTCGGCGTCGACGAAAATGAAGTCGAAACTCTCCTCGCCCTGCTCGGTGCGGAGCAGGGCCAAGGTTTCGTGGGCGTCGCCGACGCGGACCTCGATGCGCTCGGCGACTCCCGCGCGCCGCCAGTATGGTTCGGCGATCGCCGGCCACTTCGCGCTGCGGTCGCAGGTGATCAGGTGTCCGTCCGGGGTGAGCCCGCGGGCCAGGCACAGGGTGCTGTAGCCGGTGAAGGTGCCGATCTCCAGCACCCGCCGGGCCCCGGTCAGACCGACGAGCAGGGTGAGCAGTTGCCCTTCCTCGGCCATGACCTGCATGGCCCGCCCAGCGGGCAGCGCCGCGGTCTCCGCACGCAGGTCGTGCAGGATCTCGTCCTCCCGCAGCGACACCTGCCTGACGTAGTCCAGCAGACGATCGGTGATGCCGACCTGTTCACCCATGTGTGGCCCGCTCACCTCGGCGACTGCTGAGCTGCGGTGCCGAGATCTGGACGGTCGTGGATTTCGACTGGGGCGACGGCTCCAGATGCAGGCGGTGCAAGCCGTCGAGGTCCGCCGGCCCGGCGAGCACGGCCGTGCAGGCACAGGGCTGGTCCCGGAAGTCGGCGAACCGGTAGGCGATCTCCATCATGCGGTTGCGATCGGTCCGCCGGAAGTCGGCCACCAGGTGCACGCGCGCTGTGGCAGCCTGGTCGGCCAGCCAGGACAGGACGGCGCTGCCCGCCCCGAAGGAGACCACCCGGCACGAGGTGGCCAGTAGCTTGAGGTGCCACACTCGGGGATGTTTTTCCAGTAGGACGATGCCCACCGCTCCGTGGGGCCCGAACCTGTCGGTCATCGTGACCACCAGCACTTCGTGCCAGGGATCGTCCAGCAGATCACACAGGGTCGCATGCGAGTAGTGCACCCCAGTCGCATTCATCTGGCTGGTACGCAGGGTCAGTTCCTCGACCCGGGACAGGTCGTGCTCACCGGCCCTGTTGATCCCCATCGACAACTCCAGCGAACGCAGGAATTCCTCGTCAGGACCGAGGAATTCGGCACGCTCGGCGTCCCGCCGGAAACCGGCCTGGTACATCCGTCTGCGCAGGCGGGAATCCATCGTTGTCACAGCGGGGCTGAACTCGGGCAGGCCGGTCAGCACGTCGGCCTGATCGGCGCGATAGCAGCGTATCTCGGGCAGGTGGAAGCAGACCTCGGCGTGTTCGGCCGGTTGGTCGTCGATGAACGCCATCGTGCGGTGCGCGAAGTTCAGCCGCTCGGCGATCCTGCGCAGTGAGTCGGACTTGGGTCCCCACCCGATCTCGGACAGCACGAAGTATTCCGCGATGCCGAGTTCCTCAAGCCGCGCCCACGCGGTGTCGTGGTCGTTCTTGCTGGACACCGACTGCAGGATTCCCCGGGAGTCCAGTTCGACGATCGTCGCGCGCACCTCGGCGGGCAGCACCACCCGATCGCCTTCGAGCAGGATTCCCCGCCACAGCGTGTTGTCCAGGTCCCACACGAGGCACTTGACCATCACCACGCCCTCGGTCATGGTCACGGCGCCAGAGCGTGACGGGCCAGCATGAGTTGGCACAGCTCGGTGGTGCCCTCAATGATCTCCATCAGCTTCGCGTCCCGGTAGGCGCGGGCCACCGGGTGCCCGTCCCGCGCACCCGCCGATGCCAGCAACTGGACCGCCGAGGCCGCGCCCCTGGCGGCGTGGCCCGCGCTGACGTGCTTTGCCAGCACTGTCGCCATGACCAGGTCGGGGGAGCCTGCCTCCCAGCAGCCACTGGCGTGTTCGCACACCCGGGTGCAGATCTGTTCGGCGACCAGCAACTCGGCCAGCTGCCGGGCGACGAGCTGGTGTTCGGCCAGCGGCTTGCCGAACTGGGCGCGTGCGCGGGTGTGCTCGGCCGCCGCGGCCAGGCAGCAACGCAGTATCCCGACACATCCCCAGGCGACCGACAGCCGGCCGTAGCCGAGGGCCGAGGTCACCACCAGGGGCAGTGACTGGTCTGCTCCACCCAGCACCCGCTCCGCCGGGAGCCGGACCGAGTCGAGCAGGACGTTCGCGTGACCCGCTGCCCGGCAACCGAGTGGATCGGCGATCGGCTGCACCCGTACCCCGGGGGTGCCGGTGGGCACGACAACGGCGGCGGCACCGTCGCGGTACCGACCGAATACCAGGATCAGATCCGCGTAGGCGGCTGCGGTCACCCACACCTTGTGCCCGTCGAGCATGACGGTGTCGCGCTCCTGGCTGATCCGGGTCGTCATCGCCGACAGATCGCTGCCCGCCTCCGGTTCACTGAACGCCACAGCAGCAAGCTCACCCCCGGTGAGCCTGGGCAGAAACTCCGACCGCTGCTCGGCGTCGCCCAGCCGCTGGACCGTCCAGGCGGCCATGCCCTGAGAGGTCATGACGCTGCGGAGCGAACCGCACAGGCTGCCGGTGTGCGCGGTGAGCTCGCCGTTGTCCCGGCTGCCCAGTCCGGCTCCGCCGTACTCGGGGGCGACCTGGGCGCAGAGCAGTCCGGCGCCGCTCAGCTCGCTGAGTAGTTCCCGGGGCAACAGGCCGGTGCGGTCCCAGTCCTCGGCTCGGTCCGCCACGAGTTCGGTGACCTGCACCATCGCGTCGGTGATCGGCTCACTCACCGACACCGCCGGTCCGGGGGTCACGCAGCCGATGCACCATGGCCGTCATCGCCTGCACCGTGCGGAAGTTGTCCAGCCGCAGGTCGGCTCCGGCGATCACCACGTCGAAGGACTGTTCGATGTGCACCACCAGTTCCATGGCGAACAGTGAGGACAGCCCACCGGAGCTGAACAGGTCGCGGTCGGGCGCCCACGCCTTCTTGGTGCGCGACTCCAGGAATCGCAACAAGCCCTGCTCGACGTCGTCGGTCGACACGGTCATCCGATCGCCTCCTGGTACTCGTAGAAGCCGCGACCGCTCTTGCGTCCGAGATGGCCCTCGCGGACTTTGGCCAGCAGCAGCTCACAGGGCAGGCAACCGTCGTCCCCGGTCCGTTCGTGCAGCACCCTGAGCGAGTCGACGAGGTTGTCCAGCCCGATCAGGTCCGCGGTGCGCAGCGGGCCGGTCCGGTGCCCGAGACAACCCCGCATCAACGCGTCGACATCCGCCGCGGTGGCGGTGCCCTCCTGCACGACCCGGGCCGCGTCGTTGATCATCGGATGCAGGACGCGGCTGGTCACGAAGCCCGGTGCGTCCCGCACGATCACCGGTTCCCGGCCGAGATCGGCCAGCAAGGCGGTCACCGCGTCCATCGTGGCTTCGGCGGTGCGCGCGCCGCGGATGACCTCCACTGTCCTGATGAGGTACGGCGGGTTCATGAAATGCGTGCCGACGAGGTCCTCCGGCCGGTCCAGCGACCGTGCCAGTTCGGTGATCGGGATCGACGAGGTGTTGGACACCAGCGGTGTACCGGGGCGCACGACCGCCGCCACCTTGCCCAGCACCTCGGTCTTGAGCCGGGGGTTCTCGGTGACCGCCTCGATCACCGTCGTCGCGTCCTCGGCATCATGGGTCGACGTGCTCGTCCTGAGCTCGCCGATCGGCACGCCGGCACCGGCGCCCATCAGCTGACCCAGCCGTAGCTGACGGCCGACCTCATCACGTGCCCCGCCGAGTTTGGCCTCGTCGATGTCGATCAGCAGCACCGGCAGCCCATGTCCCAGGGCGAGCGTCGCGATACCGATCCCCATGACACCGGCGCCCAGCACCGTCAGCCGGTCCGCCCCCTGCTCACCAGTCACGATGCCACCGTAGAGCGGCGTGACCGGCCTCCCAGAGACGAAATTCCACTGGGCACCCATTGGTGGGCAATCGACGTCTTGCCGATTACTCGGGAATGGAAACCGGCTGGAACGACCGCGTTGTCCGACCTGCCCGCCGGTGCCTACAGTCCGGGCACATTCAGCTCCGGTTCGGGCTCGCCGGCGGAAGGAACTTCGTGGCGGACAAGACATTCGACGCTATCGTCATCGGTGGCGGGCCCGCGGGCTCGGTCTGCGCGGCCACCCTCGCCAACCAGGGTCACTCCGTCGCAGTGCTGGAACGGCAGAGCTTTCCCCGGTTCCACATCGGCGAGTCGATGCTGCCCTACATGGTGGGCCTGCTGGAACGGCTCGGACTGCTCGACGCGGTCAAGCAACAGGGATACGTGGTCAAGCGCGGCGGTGAGTTCATCGACCCCACCGGAACGAAATTCTTCAACGCCGGGATATTCCGCGCCGACTTCGCCAAGCAGGGGGACGGTCGCCACACCGAGACCTTTCAGGTGGAGCGCGCCCACTTCGACCAGGTCCTGCTGGACCAGGCACGTGCGGAAGGCACCCACGTCACGACCGGAGCGCAGGTGACCGAGTTGGTGACCACCGGTGAACGGATCACCGGGGTCCGCTATCGGCAGGGCGGCCAGGAGCACGAGATCAGCGCGCCGTACGTGGTGGACGCCAGTGGCCGGGCGGGTATGATCGCGAATCGCTTCGGACTGCGCAAGACGATTGAAAGACTCCGCATGGTCGCGGTCTTCCGGCACTACGCGGGGCTCGACGAGCGGCACAACCCCGGCTACGAGGGCGACATCCAGATCGGCAGCCACTCCGACGGCTGGGTATGGGCCATACCGCTGTCCCAGGACAAGATCAGCGTGGGAACGGTGATGCCCCGGGCGGTGTTCCGCGCCTCGACGACGGACGAGGTGTTCGCCGAGCACGTCGGCCGGATTCCCCGGATCATCCAGCGGTTGACCGGCACTCGGCCGTCAACGCCGTTGCGGGTGGAGACCGACTACTGCTATCACACCGACCAGGTGACCGGTCCCGGCTGGCTGATGGCAGGCGACGCGGGCTGTTTCGGCGATCCCATGTTCTCCGGCGGTGTGTTGGTCGCCATGGTCACCGGGGCGCGGGCAGCCACCACGATCACCCGGGCACTGGCCGACCCCTCGGCCGAGCAGCAACTGACCGAGGAGTACGCCAACTTCTTCAAGACCGGATATGACACCTACGTGCGGCTGATCTTCTCGTTCTACGAGAGCGAACTGATCAGCGCACTCGCCGAGGCGAACTCGGCCGTCGCACGCGACAAGCTGGAGATGTACATGGTGCGTCTGCTCGGCGGCGATTTCTGGAGTGCGCACAACCCCATCGCCCAGGCGCTGCGCGCCAATCGGGCATGGGACACCTTCGCGCCCTTCGAACCGGTACTCGGCTGCCCGGTCTACCCGGAACTGGACGAGGCCGACCGCACGGAGGTCGTGGCGGCCGGGTCGAGCCGGTGAGCGATCGTCCACCGGATCCGACAGTGCTGGTCGTCGGCGCGGGGCCCACCGGGCTCGCCCTGGCGTGCGGACTGCGCAGTCGGGGCATCTCGGTGCGTGTCGTGGACAAGGCGCAAGGACCGATCACCACATCCCGAGCGCTGGGCGTGCAGCCGCGCGGTGTCGAGGTGCTCCTTCGCCTCGGTGCCCTGGGTGATCTCCCCGATCAGGTGATCCCGCTGCGCGAGGTTCGGATGCACGTGGCGGGCAAGCTGATCTCCACCATGCCGATGGATCGGATGGGTGCTGCTTCCGGCCATTCACCCCTGCTGGTCTCCCAGGTCGAGGTCGAGGGGGCGCTGCGGGCCCGATTGGCCGAACTGGACGGGCGGCTGGACTGGGGACACGAACTCGTGGACTACGCGCCGGAGCCCTCCGGTGTCACCGTGACGCTGCGGAACAGCGAGGGACTTCAGACCGTCCGGACCGACTGGCTGGCCGGCTGCGACGGCGCGCACAGCACGGTCCGCAAGCTGGCGGGCATCGGCTTTCCCGGCGTGCGTGTCGCCGAGCACTTCCTCATCGCCGACGTCCGCGCGGACTGGCCGTTGGACCGGCAGGTGATGTCGAGCTGGTCGCACAGTGGCGACATGGTCAGCGTCTGCCCGCTGCCGGGCGAGGTCCGCTGGCGGGTGATGGGACCGTCCCCGTCGGACACCGAGGGCCAACTGAGCCAGGACGACGTGCTCGCGCTGACCAAACGCCAACTCGCCAAGTGCACTCCCTACCCCGTAGCGGGCATCGAGCACGTCGAGTGGCTGTCGACCTTCCGCATCCACCGCAGGCTGGCCGACACCTACCGTAAGGACCGCGTGCTGCTGGCCGGGGACGCCGTGGCGATCCACCACCCCTTCGGCGGACAGGGCATGAACACCGGGCTCGGAGACGCGGAGAACCTGGCCTGGAAGCTGGCGATGGTGGCCGGAGCAGACACCGATGAACGGTTACTCGACAGCTATGAGGCCGAACGCCGCCCGGTCGCCCGCGGGGTGCTGGCCGGCACCGACCTGATGACCCGCCTGGTGCTCGCTGAGCACCGCGCGACCACGCTGCTCCGCGACCGGCTGGTGATGCCGCTGATGAACACCGCGAAAGTCCAGAACTTCCTGTGGCAGAACGCCTCTCAGCTCGGCGTGCACTACCGCAAGGGCCCGCTGGCCGCGCGGGCGGGCCGATTCGGGGCGGGGCCGCGGCCGGGGGAGCGGGTGCCGGACATCGCCTGCCGCCACCCGGACGGAACGCCGACCCGGTTGCACGAAGCCCTGGACGGCCGGTGGGCTCTGCTGGCCACGCAGGGCAACGACGCGAGCGCGGAGGCAGCCGCGGTCTGGCTGGGGGACAAGGACGTGGTGACGTTGAGCCCGGCGACCGGACGGCTGGACGACGTGCTGCTGATCCGCCCGGACGCGCATCTGGCGTGGCGTGGCCGACCCGCCCCGGACAAGTTGTCCCGCTGGCTGGGCGAGCTGCTGAGTCGGTGTGGCACCTATTCCGGGGAGCCGACCACATGAGTGCTCCCTCCGTGTCCCCGATCAGACTGCATTCCCTGACCGGCTATCGAGTGATCCTCGCCGTGGCCATCTTCGTGCATCACGCGCTGACCGCCGCCCGGTTCTTCACCGACGACTTCGTCAACGGCCTCGGTCTGATCGCGCCGTACGCTCACGCCGCGCTGTCGTCGTTCTTCGTGTTGAGCGGCTTCGTGCTCGCCTGGGCCGAGCCGGCGCGGGACACCGTGGCTCGGTTCTGGCGCAGGCGCGTGGTCAGGATCTTCCCCAGCCAGATCGCCACCTGGGCGCTCACCCTGGGGCTGCTCGCCGTATTCGGTTCGCTGCCGTTGTTGGGGGGGTGGCCCGGCACCGGCCCCGCAGTGGCGAACCTCTTCCTCGTGCAGGCCTGGATCCCCGACCCCGACTACGTGCTCAGTGTGGACGGGATCAACTGGTCGGTCTCCTGTGAGCTGTTCTTCTACCTGCTGTTTCCGTTCCTGATCCCGCTCCTGCGGCGCATTCCCGCCCAGCGGCTGGGGGCGTGCTTCTTCGGGGTGGTGATCTGGCTGGCGGCCGTGCCCGCCCTCATCACTGTCGCGTTCGACGGCCCGGCGTGGCCGCTGTGGCCGCCGCTGTCGTTCGTCCAGACCTGGCTGGTCTACTTCTTCCCCCTGGGGCGGCTGCCCGAGTTCCTGCTCGGCGTGCTGCTGGCCCTGATCGTGCAGGCGGGACGCTGGCCGAGGCTGCGCGCGCAATGGGTGGCGCTGTTCGCCGTGCTCGTCTGGCTGGCGACGTGGGTGCTGCCCGCCGCGTACTCGCGCAGCGGCATCCTCGCCGTGCCGTTCTGCCTGTTCATCCCGATCATCGCCGCTCGTGACCTCGAGGGACGTCCCACCTGGCTGGCCGGTCGGCACATGGTCCGGTGGGGAAACGTGACGTATGCCTTCTACCTGCTGCACTGGCCGATGTTGGCGATCACACGGTATCTGGTCGGCGTCGAGCGCACGTTCGACGTGCTGACCGGCACCGTGATCATCGTGGCCGTGTTCGTCGCGACCCAGGCAGGGGCTTACGTGCTGTATCGGTATCTCGAACTGCCCTTGATGCACCGGTTCTCCTCGCCACGCAGCAAGGGGCACGACCCGGCCCTCGGGCGGCCGCCGGCGTGAGCGGCGGCCACCGGTCCGTCAGCTCTCCAGGCCGCCCATGCCGGCCAGTGGCCGCACCTCGACCACGTTCAGCCGGGCGTCCGGGATCTCCGCCGCGATCTCCAACGCCCGGGCCATCCCGACGCAGTCGACCACGTAGTAGCCGGCGAGGTACTCGTCGGCGTCGGTCAGCGGCCCCTCGGTGGTCTCGGCGTGCCCGTCGCGCACCCGGACCGCACGGGACTCGGTCCGGTCGGTCAGTGGGCCGCCGTGCAGGTACTCGCCGGAAGCCATGATCTTCTCGGTGAACGCGATGTACTCCGCCAGGAACTCCTCCTTGTCCGCCTGCGTCAGGGTCTGCCAGCGTTTCTTGCTCGTGTGGATGAGCAGCATGTAGCGCACCGCCACGTCCTTTCCGTTGATCAGTTGAGTGTGGTCGCCAGCAGCGCCTTCGCCGCCAACCGGTAGCCGAGCGAGCCGAGTCCGACGATCACTCCACTGGCCAGCGGAGCCAGCACCGACTCGTGGCGAAAGCTCTCCCGGGCCCAGAGGTTGGACAGGTGGACCTCGATCCAGGGACGGGGATAGTTGGCCAGCGCGTCGCGCAGGCTCCAACCCGCGATCATCAACGCGCCGGGATTGATGATCGCTCCGACCGTGTCGTAATTCTCCTGGATCGTGCGGACGAGCTCTCCCTCACCGTCGTACTGGTGCGCACAGACCTTCCACCCCCGGTCGGCCACCTCTTTCCCGACCGCGTACTCGATGTCGGCCAGCGTGTCGGTGCCGTACACCTGCGGCTCACGCCGTCCGAGTATGCCGAGGTTCGGACCGTTCACCAGGAGTATTTCATTCACTATGCACCCCGTAAGGAAATCGACTGCGGAAAACCCGATTATGTCAGTTTTCGCGAAATGGTGTCCTGGCGGCGCCGTTCCGGGGGTGAGTGAGGGGGGATGAGGGGAGGGCTAGGGGGTTGGGGTCGAATCAGCGCCTCGGTAGCGTCGGGGGTGTATTTGAATCCGGTCAGGCTGAGTGAGGATGAAAAGAATGAATCAGGAATTCCCCGCGTGGCCCCAGTTCGGTGATGAGGAACGGACCGGTCTGATCCGCGCACTGGACCAGGGGCAGTGGTGGCGCATGACCGGCAACGAGGCCGACACGTTCGAGGCCGAGTTCGCCGAGCACCACGGCGCCGCACACGCGCTCGCGGTCACCACCGGCACCCACGCCCTGGAACTGGCCCTTGAGGTGCTCGGAGTACGCCGGGGCACCGAGGTCATCGTGCCCGCCTTCACGTTCATCTCCTCCTCACAGGCCGCCCAACGCCTCGGCGCCACCGCGATTCCCGTCGATGTCGACCCGGACACCTACTGCATCGACGTGTCCGCCGCCGAGACCGCCATCGGACCCCATACCCGCGCGATCATGCCGGTGCACATGGGCGGCCAGATCTGCGACATGGACGCGTTGGCGAAACTGTCGGCGGACTCCGGAGTTCCGCTGCTCCAGGACGCCGCGCACGCGCACGGCGGGCGGTGGCGGGGCAAGAAGATCGGCGAGCTGGACTCGGTCGCGGCGTTCAGCTTCCAGAACGGCAAGCTGATGACGGCGGGGGAGGGCGGCGCCGTGCTGTTCTCCGACCGCGAACTGTACGAAGAGGCGTTCGTGCGGCACAGCTGTGGGCGGCCACGTGAAGATCGAGGTTACTTCCACAAGACGTCGGGGTCGAACTTCCGCATCACCGAGTTCGCCGCCGCGGTGCTGCGGGCTCAGCTGTCCCGGCTGGAGGAGCAGATCGACCGGCGCGAGCAGCGCTGGTCGGTGCTCTCCGCGCTGCTGGCGGACATCCCGGGGGTCGTGCCCCAGTCACGCGACGAACGTGCTGACCGCAATCCGCACTACATGGCGATGTTCCGGATCCCCGGGGTCACCGAGCAGCGACGGGCCGAGATCGTCGACGCGCTCATCGAGCGCGGCATCCCGGCCTTCGTCGCGTTCCGCGTGATCTACCGAACGGATGCCTTCTGGGAGAACGGGGCCCCCGACACCTCGGTGGACGCCCTCGCCCGCCGCTGCCCCCATTCCGAGGCGCTGAGTCGGGACTGCGTGTGGTTGCACCACCGCGTGCTGCTGGGTACCGAACAGCAGATGCACGACGTCGCGGCCACGCTGGCCGAGGTACTGGCCGGCTCATGACCGTCCGTGTCGCCCTCGTGGGACTGGGCTGCGCGGCGAGGTCGATCTGGCTGCCACGCCTCAGGCGCCACCCCGCCTTCGAACTGACCGTAGTGGTGGATCCCGACCAGGCCGCCAGGCAAGGTTTCGATCCGCAGGGCGGCCACGTCTCGATCCTGCCCAGTGTCGACGACCTGGCCGGGACCGCGGTGGATCTCGCCGTGATCGCCGCGCCCAACCACCTGCACTGTGACCTCGCCTGCCGGTTGTTGGCCAGGGGGCTCGCGGTGTTCGTGGAGAAACCGGTGTGCCTGAACTCCGCCGAGGCCGACCGGTTGCTCACCGCGGAGCGCGCCGGCGACACCGTGCTGCTCGGGGGCAGCGCCGCCCGGTATCGGGCCGACGTCCAGGCCCTGTACGGCCTCGCCGGGCAGCTGGGACAGCTCCGTCATATCGAGCTGGCCTGGATCCGGGCCCGCGGAGTGCCCAACGGCTGGTTCACCCGGCGGGGCCTGGCCGGCGGTGGCGCGTTGGTCGATCTCGGCTGGCATCTGCTCGACACGATCTCACCACTGCTGGGAACCGTCACCTTCGACCAGGTCACCGGGACGGTCTCCGCGGACTTCCTCACCGATGGCGCCCGTCGAGCGGCGTGGCGGCACGACAGCGCGCCCGACGAGGACTGTCCAGGTGACGTCGAGGACACCGCACGGGGGTTCCTGGTCACCGAGAACGGGGTGTCGGTGTCACTGCGCACCAGCTGGGCGTCGCACGAGGCACACGACGTCACGACGATCAGGGTCGAGGGCAGCGCCGGCGCAGCTCTGCTGACCTGCACCTTCGGCTTCAGCCCGCATCGGCGACGCGGATCGACGCTGTCGCACATCCGAGATGGTGCCAGCGTGGCGATGCCGGTGGCCCAGGAGCCGATCGGCGCCGAGTACTGCAGGCAACTCGACCAGCTGCCACGTCAACTGACCGATCCGGCCTGTCGAGGGCTGGTGATCGAGGACGCTCGCTGGACCATCGGGACCATCGAACGTCTGTACGCGTCGGCCAGTGCGGTGATGCATGCGTAACCGTCGCGGCCCAACCAGTGCAAGGAGTCCAGCCTTGGAAAAAGACTTGGCAACAGATCGGAGCAGGATACGCGGGGTGATCTTCGATCTGGACGGGGTGCTGGTCGACAGCTTCGAGGTGATGCGGGAGGCGTTCACCCTCGCCTACGCTGAGATCGTCGGCCCCGGCGAGGCCCCGTTCGAGGAGTACAACCGTTATCTGGGACGGTATTTCCCCGACATCATGCGGATCATGGGGCTGCCCCGGGAGATGGAAGGTCCGTTCGTCAGGGAGAGCTACCGGCTGGCCCACCGGGTCACGGTGTTCGACGGTGTGGTCGAGTTGGTGCGGACGCTGCGGGAACGGGGCCTGCGGCTCGCGGTCGCCACGGGCAAGAGCGGGCCCCGCGCCCGGTCGTTGCTCGATGTGCTCGGCATGCTCTCGATGTTCGACCATGTGATCGGCTCCGATGAGGTCGCCCATCCCAAGCCGGCACCGGACATCGTGCTGCACGCCCTGGATCGGCTGGGGCTCGAGCCTACCGAGGCGATGATGGTCGGGGACGCCGTGGCCGACTTGGCCAGCGCCACCGCGGCCGGGGTCACCGCTGTCGCCGCTCTGTGGGGCGAGACCGACGAGGCCGAACTGCTCCGCGCGCGACCAGATGTCGTGCTGCGCCAACCGAGTGACCTGCTGGCTTGGTGTTCCCTCCTCCCCGCCGGGTAATCCGGAATTCGCCGGAAGCGCTGAGGGGGCGAATAGGGGGATCCGTTCGCCCTTTTCTGGGTGAGGCTGTTGTCGCTGACCGAGGGATGGGGTGACATGCTGCGTACCGACCTGATCAGGCCGCTGCCCGAGCTGTTGAAGGCTCGCGCCGAGGAGTTCGGCGACAAGATCGCCTTTCGGGACGGTCGGCGCGGGGTCAGCTATGCCGAGCTGGAACGGCGTACCCGGCGGCTGGCTGGGCACCTGTCCCAGCTCTGGCTCCAGCCCGGTGACCGCGCGGCAATCTGTCTCGGCAACCGCGTGGAGACGGTGGAGAGCTACCTCGCCGTGGTCCGGGCCAGCGCGATCGGCGTGCCGATCAACCCCCACATCACCGATGCGGAACTCGCCCACCTGCTCGACGACAGCGGAGCCAAGGTGGTGATCACCGATCCGGCCCACGCCGACCAGTTGGCTCGGATGCTGGTGCACCGATCCCACCTGAGTGTCGTGGTGACCGAGGAGACCACGACGTCCGGATTTGCCTCGTACTCGGCTTTCACCGACACGGAGGCGGGAACTCCCGCTCGGGACGACCTCGGGCTCGACGACCTCGCCTGGATGCTCTACACCTCAGGCACCACCGGTGCGCCCAAAGGTGTGCTGTCGACCCAGCGCAACTGCCTCTGGTCGGTGGCGGCATGTTACGTACCGGTTCCCGGTCTCTCGGCGGACGACCGCGTCCTGTGGCCGCTGCCGCTGTTCCACAGTCTCTCCCACATCGCTTGCGTCCTGGCGGTCACCGCGGTCGGGGCGACGGCCAGGATCATGGACGGCTACTCCCCGCAGGATGTCCTGGAAGTGCTGAGCGAGGAGCGCTCGACCTTCCTGGCCGGTGTCCCGACCACCTATCACCACCTGGTCCGGGCGGCCCGGGACAAGGGTTTCCGGGCCCCCGCTCTGCGCCTCGGGCTGGTCGGCGGGGCGGTCACCACCGCCGCGCTGCGCCACGCCTTCGAGGAGACCTTCGGTGTTCCGCTGCTCGACGCCTACGGCAGCACGGAGACCTGCGGCTCCATCACGATCAACTGGCCGACCGGGGCGCGGGTCGAGGGATCGTGCGGACTGCCGGTGCCCGGCCTCGGCGTGCGCCTGGTGGACCCCGACAGCGGCCTCGACGTCTGCGCCGGTCGAGAAGGCGAGGTGTGGGTGAACGGGCCGAGCGTCATGGTCGGCTACCACAACCAGCCCGAGGCCACCGCGGCGGCGATGCGCGATGGCTGGTATCACACCGGCGACCTGGCCCGTCGCGACGAGGCCGGCTATTTCACGATCACCGGCCGGATCAAGGACATGATCATCCGGGGTGGCGAGAACATCCACCCGACCGAGGTCGAGGCCGCCATGCGAGGGGTGCCCGGCATCGTCGATGTCGCGGTCGTCGGCAAGCCGCACGAGGTCCTCGGCGAGGTTCCGGTCGCGTTCGTGGTGACCGGCGACGGCGAGTTCGACTCGGCGCGGGTCTTCGCCGCATGTCGCGAGCAGCTGTCTCGGTTCAAGGTGCCCGAAGAGCTCTACGAGATCGACGCCATCCCGCGCACCGCATCCGGCAAGATCACTCGACACGTGTTGCTCGAGATGCCCGCGAGGCTGCGTGCCTGCGGTAGTGACCACTACGAGTCGTTGTTCCGGGTCGATTGGGTCCCCCCAGCGGTTCCTCCGGCGGTTCCCCCGGCGGTGGATGGTTCCTGGGCCATGATCGGTCAGGACCCCCTCGGGCTGACCGCGGGACTGGAGTTGCGCTCTTACCCTGATCTGCCCGCTCTGCAAGCGGCTCTCGCGACAGGATCCGCTCTTCCTGAGGTGACGCTGCTGCTCCCGTCGGCGGTTACCTGCTCGGGCGATGCGGTACGCCAGAGCGTCGACGACCTGGCCCGCTTCCTGGAGGCATGGGTCGCCGACCAACGCTTGGTGGACTCATTACTGGTCGTGGTGACCTGCGGCGCCGTGGACGCCAGTCCTGAGCAGGACGTGCGCAATCTCGCGCACGCGCCGTTGTGGGGACTGGTCAGGTGTGCACAGGCCGAGCACACCGGTCGGTTCGTGGTGGCGGATTTCGATCCGGGCGAGGCTCCGGCGGCGGGCACGCTGCGGGCGATGGTCGATGCGGAGCAACCGCAACTGGCGGTGCGGTCAGGAGTGGTGCTGACGCCGAGGCTGGCGCGCGTCCGCGCATCGGTGGAGGACGGCGGTGCCTTCGATCCCCGGCGCACAGTGGTGATCACCGGCGCCGACCGTGTCCCGGCCGCGGCCATCGCGCGGCACGTGGTCGCGGGGTACCGAGCACGCAACCTCCTGCTGATCAGCCCGCGCGGGTCGGTGGACGCGGCGGCGGTGGCACTGCGAACTGAACTGGCTGATCAGGGCGCTGCCGTGACGCTGTCCGCGTGTGACCCCGCCGACCGAGCAGCACTGGCATCCGCGCTGGCAACGGTACGACGTCCGCTGGCAGCGGTGATCCACATACCCTTCATACACGATCTTGAATCCACTGTGGATGGTGTGCTGAATCTGGACGAGCTCACCCGGGATTCCGAGTCGACGGAGTTCATCGTGTTCTCCTCGACCGTCGGAGTCCTGGGCGTGGCGGGGCAGGGCGACCAGGCAGCGGCCACGACGTTCCTGGACGCGGTCGCCCGCCGCCGTCGTGCTCGCGGCCTGCGGGCGTTGTCGTTGGCGTGGGGACCATGGGAGTCCGCCGGGACCGCGACGCCCCTCGGGACCGGGCGGTTGTCTTCCCAGCACGGTCTGGCGATGTTCGACGGCGCGCGCAAGACGAACCAGACCTGCCTCGTGCTCACCCGGCTGGACACCGCGACTTTGCTGGCTCCGGTCTCCGTGCCGCCACTGCTCCGTGGCCTGATCGACACCTCCGTTCCCGTTGGCACGCCGGACGCGGTGACCGCAGCCGCGTTGCGCGGCAGGCTCGCCGAGCTGAGCAAGCCGGAGCAGGAGCGCGTGCTGCTGGAGTTGGTTCGCGGCGAAGCGGTGAAGGTGCGCGACTGCGGTGGGCTCGCGACTCCTGGGCGCGAAAGCACTTTCCAGGACCTCGGGTTCACCTCGTTGACCGCTGTCATCCTGCGAAACCGGCTCAGCGAGGCCACCGGGCTGCGCCTACCGGCGACAGTGGCCTTCGACCAGCCGACGCCGTCGGCACTCGCCCGATGGCTCTGGATCGAGCTGGTGGGCGGCAGGCCGGAACCCGCCCTGGTTCGCGAGACTTCGCCGCCCATCGATGAACCCATCGCGATCGTGGCGATGGGGTGCCGGTTCCCGGGTGGAGTGTCCTCTCCCGAGGACCTGTGGCGGCTGGTGGCCGAGAACGCCGACGTGATGTCGGCCTTTCCCGATGATCGCGGTTGGGACCTGGCCGACACGTGCTATGTCCGTGCGGGCGGTTTCCTGTATGACGTGGCCGACTTCGATGCGGGTTTTTTCGGGATCAGTCCGCGTGAGGCGTTGGCGATGGATCCGCAGCAGCGGTTGTTGCTGGAAACCTCCTGGGAAGTGTTCGAACGAGCAGGTATCGATCCGACCTCGTTACGGGGCAGCGATACCGGCGTCTTCACCGGTGTGATGCAGCAGGACTATCTCGCGCGGGTGGGAAAGCCCTCAGTCGATGTCGAGGGTTATCTCAGCACGGGGAACGCCGGCAGTGTCGCCTCCGGTCGTGTGGCGTATGTGTTGGGTTTGGAGGGGCCGGCGTTGACGGTGGATACGGCGTGTTCGTCGTCGTTGGTGGCGATTCATCTGGCGGTGCAGTCGCTGCGTCGGGGGGAGTGTTCGTTGGCGTTGGCGGGTGGGGTGACGGTGATGTCGACGCCGGATACGTTTGTGGAGTTTTCGCGGCAGCGGGGGTTGGCTCGGGATGGTCGGTGTAAGTCGTTTGCGGGGGGTGCGGATGGGACGGCGTGGTCTGAGGGTGTGGGTGTGGTGTTGTTGGAGCGGTTGTCGGTGGCTCGG
>JBOHHD010000443.1:0-11569 GCA_050700515.1 Pseudonocardiaceae bacterium | reverse complement strand
CTCTTGATACGCGTGGTCGTGGTCGTGGTCGTGGTCGTGGTCGTGGTCGTGGTCGTGGTCGTGGTCGTGGTCAGTGCCAGGAGGCCACGCCAGGCTTCACCATCGGCAGGCGTATTGTCTACTGTGGATAAGATGGGCATAAAAATGGGCATGAACTAGGGTTTGTTGAAGCCTTTTATGCCCACAACGTGGCGCAGGTAGTGCTTGTCTGCCCAGCTAGTGGCGCTGTGACTCAGAGTCTAGCCGTCTCATAATCCGTCAGGTCGTGGGTTCGAGTCCCACCCGCCCCACATAACGCCAGGCCCAAGGGCATGACAGAGCTGCGGTGAGTCTGTTGCCATGATCGTAATCATCGCACTAGGGATCTTGAAGGGCGGCAGTTACGGCAGTTGGCCGCTGTGATGTTGGGGGCGGGTGGGCTATGCCGGGGGGATGAGGTATGACGAGGGTGGTGGTTTGACCGCTCGGGAGTGGGCCAAGCGGGATCGGGTGCGGTTTCAGGCTGGGGATCTGTTCGCCGAGGGTGTCAGCGATGGTGAGGTGGCGCGGCGGTTGCGGGTGACCCCGATGTCGGTCAGCCGGTGGCGTCGGGCCTGGGTGGGAGGCCGGACCAGCCGCGCACGGGTGGGATGAGGATTCAGTGCTAGACCCTGGCCCGGGTGGCGGAGCTGATCGAGCGGCGCTTCGGGATCGGCTACACCCTGCGGGGAGTGGGGTATCTGCTGCACCGGAGGTACTGGTCCTGGCAGGTGCCACCCCGTCCTCCACTCAAGCGATTGACCGGAGATCATCCCACACTGACGCACTGACCGCTTGAGGTCGCCATGTGTCTATTTTGGGTATACATTGCCATTCATACATAATGGCCAGATTCCTATGTGCGGTTGATGGCCTTCGATAGGCGCCGCCGGTTGTAACTTCTCCTCACAGGTGCATCCGGAGTAACCCAGAGCCATCCCGCGTGGTGATCCGAGCATGAAGCCGTCCGCGTTCGCCGTGCTTCTGATTGCGGTGTACCGCTCTGCCCTTAGGGTAACCAGGTACGAACAACCTGCTGGGGAGTGATGGAGGACCGTCTTGGCTGAGAGTCAGGAGGACCGCCCCCGCCATCAGCAGATCGCGGCCGAACTCCGTGCCCAGATCATGTCCAGAGACCTGCCGCCGAGGGCTCAACTGCCCTCGGTCAGCCAGCTTGTACGGCGTTACCGCGTGGCCAACGCCACCGTTCAGCAGGCGCTCACCACCTTGAAGGTCCAAGGCTTCATCACCAGCCGACATGGCACAGGTGTCTTCGTCCGGGACCGGCGATCGCTCGTAGTCCCGGCCGAGACCTACTTCACCTCTAGCCCTCGCGGTTACTCCTACCAGTTGCTCAGCGTTGGCGAGGTTCAGCCACCCGCCGACGTCGCCACGGCACTGGGCCTCGATGCCAAGGGAGCAGCGGTTCTGCGGCATCGCCTGATGCGCCACGACGGCGAGCCGGTCGAGCTGTCCTGGTCGTACTATCCGATGGAGATTGCTGCGGGCACACCCCTCGCGGGGCGGGCGGAGATCGTGGGCGGTGCACCTCAAGTGCTGGCCGAGCTGGGCTATCCGCTGGTCCGCTTCGAGGATCGCCTGTCGGCCCGGTCGCCCACCATGGAGGAGTCGAAGGGCTTGAACCTGCCCGATGACGTACCCGTGATCCGCCAGTTCAGGGTCGTCTACGGCAAGGGTGATCGTCTGGTTGAGGTTGCGATACAGATTAAAGGCACCCACCTGTACGAGCTGGAGTACCGGGAGAAGATCGAGCGACCACTGGAGGACTGAACCCCCGTGACGGCACAGTGACGTGGTGTCATGGCCTGACGTGAAGGACTTCGCCCCGATCGAAGAACACGCGCGGTACCACTGCGCTGACCTGGAGTTTCTGATTGATAAAGGCTGACATACTCCCGACGTGGACAACGAAGAAGGCACAGGTGGGCAGCAGCACTCCCAGGCAGGTAGCCGGGAACGTCGCCTAGTCATCAGGGTTAATCAGAACGTCACGATGAGCCGGGGTAAGTACGCCGCACAGGCCGTGCATGCGGCGCTGCTCGCGCTCGGAGTGCACCCTGATTGCCCGGTTGTGGTGCTTGGTGGGAAGCCGGATGAGCTGCTTGCCATGCCGGTGCAGGTCCGCGATGCGGGACGGACCGAGCTGGTGCCTGGCACGTTGACAGCCGCAGCCGAGTGGGACGGAGAGTGGTGAGGGGCGCCATTGACTCTTCCAGCCACCCAGAACCCTGGTTACCGGGCCGGTCTTGACCGTGACGGTGATGGGGTCGCCCGCGAATGAGAGCCCTGGCTGGCGAGAGCCGATCAGCTGGAGCGGGTGGTGCGCTAACGATCACTGACCGTGCGACGATGCACGGAATGTAAACACCCCCACGACCGTGGCGCGGGCCGGGAGCTGGGTGACCAGCAACCCATGCTCGGGACGAACGTGCTTTGCTCCTCGTGCGGTGGTGGGACCGGCAGCACGGCATCGTCATCGAGAACGCCGGTTGATCTGCGGGACGGAGTCCAACAGGGAGCGGGTGTACGGGTGCTGGGGGGCGCTGAACAACTCGTCGGTCGGCGCAACCTCCACGATCTTGCCGAGGCGCATCACCGCGATGGTGTCGGCGACGTAGCGCACGGCGCCGAGGTTGTGCCCGATGAACAGGATCGTCAGGTCGAGACGGGCCCGCAGTTCACGCACCAGGTTGAGGATCGCCGATTGAACCGAGGCGTCCAGCGCCGAGGTGATCTCGTCGGCGATGAGCACGTCCGGCTCGACGGCCAGTGCCCTGGCCAGCCCCACCCGTTGCCGCTGACCTCCGGACAACCGGCGGGGCAGCGCCGCTTCCAGCGTCGGATCCAGGGCGACCAGTTCGAGCAGCCGGGCCGTTTCCACGATCCGATCCGCGCGGGACACCTTACGGTGCGCGGAAAGTGCCTCCCGAATCGTCTCACCGACGGTCATCCGGGGATCCAGCGCGGTGTGCGGGTTCTGGAACACGACCTGGACGCGACTGCCGAGTTGCCGACGCCGTGCCCCCCGCGCGTGCGTGATGTCCTCGTCACCGAGCAGGACGCGACCTGAGCACACCGGGGCCAAACCCACGACGGCCCGGCCGAGCGTGGATTTGCCCGAGCCGGACTCACCGACCAGACCGACGACAGCACCGTGCGGAACCGTGAGACTGACCCCGTCGACCGCGGTCAGGGCACGGCGACCGACTCCGTACCGGACGGTGATCGCGTCGAAGCTCAACCCGTTCAACGGCATGCCGGAATCAGCGGATGCCAACAGGCCACCCGATGGGCGGGGGCGTGGTCGAGCAGTGGCGGAATCTCGATGTCGCATCGCTGCGAGGCACGCGGGCAGCGGGGCGCGAAGGGACAACCCTTCGGCCGGTCCTCGGGTCCGGGTGGCTGGCCGGGAATCGTGGCCAGCGGCCGGTCGCGATCGCTGGCCAGGTCGACGCTGCTGGCCAGCAGGGCCGCCGTGTAGGGATGCGCCGCATCGGTTCCCAGCGAGCCCACCGGTAGTTCCTCGACCACCAGTCCGGCGTACATGACCAGCACCCGGTGGCAGATTTCGGTGACCACCGCCAGGTCGTGGCTGATCAGCAGCACCGAGGCGCCGGTGTCGGCGTTGATCGAGCCGAGCAGTCGCAGGATCCGCCGTTGCACGGTGACGTCCAAAGCCGTGGTCGGCTCGTCGGCGATGATCAGTCGCGGGCTGCCCATCAAGCCCATTCCGATGACGGCCCGCTGCTGGGTGCCGCCGGACAGTTCGTGCGCGTACTGCTGGGCCCGTCGGGCCGGATCCGGGATTTCCACCGTGCCGAGCCGTTGTACGGCAAGGGCCGCCGCCGATCTCCTGGACTGTCCGGCGTGGACCTCGGCGACCTCGGCGAGCTGCCTGCCGATCCGCAGCGTGGGATGCAGCGCCGCGCCCGGGTTCTGGAACACCATCGCCAGTTCGGTGCCCAGCTTCCGCCGGCTCCACCCCGCCTGCCGTCCGCGCATATCGTGGCCGAGCACGTCGAACCCGTGCGCCGACACCCGTCCCGGATGGGGGACCAGCCCGGCGAGTGCGAGCGCGGTGAGGGTCTTGCCCGATCCGGATTCGCCCACCACACCGACGATCTCCCCAGGGGTGATCGTGATGTCCACGTCCCGAACGGGAGCCAGGACCCCGTCCGGACCAGGGAACTCCACCGTCAGACCGCGCACCTCGAGCACCCGCCGCCCACCGTGCTGCTCGGGTGTCGACTCGGCCGGTGCCTCGCTCCGAGCTCCCCACCTGCCTGCCGGGCGGATGCCCAGGGTGTGGGCCAGTGTCTCACCGAACAGTTGGAATCCCAGCCCGGCCACCGTGATCGCCACTCCCGGCCCCAACGCGGCGGCAGGCGAGACGTAGATCCGGTCCAACCCCTCGCTCAGCAGCAGTCCCCAGTCGTAGGAAGGTGGGCTCACCCCGATACCGAGAAAGCTCAGCCCACTGATGGCCAACAGGCCCACCGAGATCGAGGAGGTCACGGTGATGGCCAGCGGCTCGGCGATGTGGGGCAGCACATGCCTGGTCACCAGGCGGTGCCTGCGCACGCCGAGCACCTTGGCAGCAGCCATGAAGTCCGCACCGGACAGCGAGGCAGCCAGCGTCTGGGTCAGCCGAGCGAACCCGGGTGCCGACGCGGCGGCGAATGCGGCGAGGACCCCGGTCGTGCCCGAGCCGAACACGATCGCCAGAAACATCACCAGCAACAACGCGGGAAACATCAGCAGGATGTCGATCATAATGTTGATCACTCGTCCCGCGAACCGGCCGAGAACCGAGGACAGCGCGCCGAGCAGTACGCCCGCCGCCGCACCCACCAGCGTCGCCGAGACCGCGAGCAGGATCGACAGGCGAGTCGCCGTGAGCACCCGGGCGAGCAAGTCTCTGCCCAGGCCGTCGGTGCCGAGCGGATGGGCCGCCGACGGACCCTGCCAGATCGCGGTGGTGTCCACCGCCGCGGCGGCCGTCCCCCATACGACCGGTCCGATGGCCGTGAGCAGCAGCACCGCCAGCAGCAGCACGGTCGCCGCCACTGCGGTCGGTGTGCCGACCAGCGAGCGAAGTCGGGGCACCGATCAGCCCTCAAGGATCGTCGACCGGGGATCCAACGCAGCCAGCGCCAGGTCGACGACGAGGTTGGTCAGCAACACCAGGACGCCCAGCAGCAGCACCACAGCCTGGGCCACCGGATAGTCCTTCACCACCACCGCACCCACGATCTCGCTGCCCAGACCCGGCCACGCGAAGACGTTCTCCACCAGTACCGTGCCGGCGATCAGGCCGGGCAACAGCATGCCGCCGATGGTGAGCGTGGCCGTGAGCATGGTGGGCAGCGCGTGGCGCAGGTAGATCAGTCGGGACGGCAGCCGCTTGGCCCGCGCGGTGCGCAGGTAGTCCTCGCCGAGCACCCGCAAACCTTCCACCCGCACGATCCTGGCCAGCAGCGCCGCCGGTCCCAGCGCGAGCGAGAGCACCGGTAGCACGTAGGACTCGGCTCCGGTCATGCCTGCCACCGGTAGCGCGCGCAGGCCCACGGCGAACACCGCGACCCCGACCGTGGCCAGCACGAAGTTGGGGATCAGGCCGAGCGTCGAGGACAGGGCGATGAAGCCGAGCTCGGTGCCCCGGTGCCGGTCATCGCGGGTGAGCACGGCCATGGCCAGCCCGACCGGGACCGCCACCACGATCACCACCAGGAACGCCAGTGCGCCGAGCAGCACCGTGTTCGGCAGGCGGGTGCTGATGATGTCGCTGACCGGTTCGCGCGACACCAGCGAAGTGCCCAGATTTCCGTGCACCAGCCCACCGAGGTAGCTCAGGAACTGGTCGATCAGCGGGCGGTCCAGGCCGAGCTCCCGGGTGCGTTCGGCGACCAGTTCGGCGGGGGCCGCGGCGCCGAGCGCGGCGCGTACGGGATCACCGGGGATCAGGTGGATCAACGCGAACGAGGCGGTCACCACCACCGCCAGCGCCACGAGCAGCCGAGCCGATCTCCGCCCCGCGAACACCAGGACCGGATGCCGCGCACACCAGCCAGTCGTCATCCGTGCGCTACCCGTACATCCGGATGCTCGTCGGAATCACCGTGGTGTTCGCGGCGACCTCGAACCGGGCCCGACTGGCGAACCAGGCCGAGGTGGTCTCCGCGATGACGATCGTGTCGGCCCGGCGGATCAGCGCCGCCTCGGCCTGCTGCCACAGCGGACAGCTCGCCTCATCCGGCACGGCTGACGCCTGCTGGGTGAGACTCAGGTAGTCGGGATTGTCGACCGCGCCCGCGTTGCGCCCCTGCGGTGGTGGTGCGCCGGAGAAGAAGGGCATCAGATCCGACGGCAACGAACCGACCACGCCGCCACCAAGGGAAAGGTCCCAGTCACCGCCCTGTTGGGTCACGGTGATGAACGCGATGACGGCCACGGCGTCGATGGTCACCTCGGCACCGATCTTCTTCCATTCCCCGGCCATGAACTCGGCGGTCGAGCGGAGCTGGGGGCTGGTGGAGAAGGTGACCAGCTTGAGCTCCAGTCGCCTGCCCTCGCGCCCTCGCACTCCGTCCGCACCGGGGACCCACCCTGCCTGGTCCAGCATCCGTCCCGCTGCCGCGAGGTCGTATCCCGGTCGGTTGCCCGACACCGTGTCGCCCCGGCAGAAAGCCCCGGGGAACAGCAACGACCGCGCCGGTTCCCCCCGACCTCCGGTGGCCACCGCGGCCGCCTGGTCGGGGTCGAGCGCTGCCAGCAAAGCTGTGCGCACGGCCGGATCACTGGTTGCCCGGTCGATCCGTTCGTTGAACGACGCCAGCCCCACCACGGTGGGTTGGCTGATCCTGGTGACGTCGGGTCCTGGTGCACGCACCGAGTCCGGGTCCACCGTGTAGAAGGCGTCGACCGCGCCGACGGTCAACTGGTTGGCCGCGGTCACCGGCGAGGACACCACGCTCAGCACGATACGGGCAGGCGTGCCCCGTGCATCGGTGCGCGCTCCACGTGGCCCCCAGTGGTAGCCCTGACGCACGTCGAGGACGTAGGGACCGCCGGATGTGTACTCGGTCAGCACATACGGTCCCGTGCCCGACGATCCCTTGTCGAGCATTTCGGGGTCGGCGAGTCCCTTCGGGCACACGATCGGCAGGGTGCCCAGCAGCCTGACGACGAAACTGAACGGGCGCTGGGTCGTGACCGTCACGGTGCGGGCCGCGTCATCGGCGGTCGCGGTGAAGTCCGGTATACCTGCCAAAGCCGCGGCGGCGACCGGTGCCCGCTGGGGATCTCGTTGGTAGTTCAGGGCATCGGCCACGTCGACGGGTCGCAGCGGCGTGCCGTCCGAACAGGTCACCCCGGGGCGCAGGGTGAACTCCCCGGAGGTCGGCGTCGAGGTCCACTCGTCCGCCAACCCCGAGACGATCTCGTTCGCCGGGGTGATGTTCACCAGCGAGTCGTACAGGTAGGTCGAGTAGACAGCGGCCACCTGATCCCGATACGGGTGGAAACTCGGCACATCAAGGCCCAGTACCTGACGGAATGTGCCGTCGATGGCCAACTGGCCCTCGCTCTCGGCGCCACTTCCACAGCCGGCCACGGTGAGCACGGCCGCGCAGATCGCTGCGGCCCTTACCTGAGCGCGTTTCACTGAGACCGACACCTCTTGGGTCAGGGGTGATCGACTGATGCGGACCGTCATTTATAAGTCGCGTCACCCACTGAGCGCCAGGGAACCCGATGGTGATCACACTATCGAGTGATAAAGCGGGGATTGGGCACGTTCACCCGGGGGCACAGAATTGGTTGAGTGGCTGGAGGATGGCTCCGCAGTGGGTGAGAAATGGAACCGTGACCCTGTGTGCTACTTCGTTTACTTGGTTAGATTGAGTACCTAAGGTTTACGCCTGAGGGAGGTATCCGGATGGTGCTGGCGGAGCGAGATGAGCATTTGGCATCTCTCCACCGTCTGCTAGCGGAGTGTGGTGCCGGAAGCGGCCATGTCGTCCTGATCGAAGGCTCGGTGGCACATGGCAAGACAGCGTTGTTACGAACGTTCGCAGAAGGTGCCGTCGAGGTGGGAGCGCTGTTCCTGAACGCAACCTGTTCCCGGTTCGAGAACAACTTTCCCCTCGGCGTGTTGAGCCAGCTCTTCCGCAACCTGGTACTTCCCGCGGATTTCAGAGAGCGCATGAATGGCCTGGTGAATGGCGAGGTCGCTGTCGAACCCGAGATGGCACATATCTTCCACGGCCTTCTTGTCGCGCTTCTGGAATTGGCTGAGGAAAGACCCGTTCTGGTGGGAATCGATGACGTCCAGTACGCGGACATCCTTTCCTGGCGCTGCTTGCTCTACTTGGCTCGCCGAGTGTGTTCGGCCCGAGTGCTCATGGTCTTCACCGAGACCACGCGGTTGCGCGCCGCGCATTCGACGCTTCGCGGCGAACTCGGCGAGTTGCCGCACGCTCATCGCCTGCACATCGCCCCGTTGTCCGAGGCGGCCGCCTCGGCTCTGCTGAGCGAACGGGGCCTCACCACGGACCTCTACGCCACGACCGGAGGCAACCCCGCACTCGTGCGTGCCTTGCTCGATGAACGTGTGCCCGGAGGTGGCTACCGCAAGGCGGTGCTGAGTTGCCTGCATCGTTGCGAGAACACCGTGCTGGATGTCGCGCGCGGTCTCGCGGTGCTCGGCGGGGAGGCCATCCCGGCGCAGCTGGGCGAACTGGTCGGCACCGATGTCGAGGTGGTCGAGAGGGCACTGGAACTGATGGCGGGGGCGGGGCTGCTCACCAGTGGGCGCTTTCGGCATCCAGCCATCGACAAGGCAGTGCTGGATGACCTGCCTGCGCCGGAACGGGCGCAGGCACACCGCCGCGCCGCTCGACTGCTGCACGATCAAGGTGAGTCGGCCGTCCCGGTGGCCAGGCATCTGCTGAATGCGGGGCACCCGGCCGATCCATGGGCCGTGGACGTCCTGCTGGAAGCCGCGGAGCTGGCGCTGTCCGCCGACGAGGTGGCGCCGGCCGTGGACTGTCTAGCGCTGGCTCATCGGGAACTGCCCGAGGGCGCGCGCAGGCTCGCCGTCCGCGCGAAGCTGGCCCGCGCGGAGTGGCAACTCAATCCGGCCACCGCTGTTCGACATTTCGCGCCGCTGCTCGCGGGTATGCACGCGGGTCACCTGAAGCGCCGTGACGCGATCGGGATCGTCCGGCAGTTGCTCTGGCACGGCCGGCTCGCCCAAGGGGTCGAGGTCCTGAACTGGGTGCGCGATTCGAGCGGTGCCGCCGATGGGGCAGCCGTCACCGAACTCCGCGATGTCGAGTTGTGGATGGCATCGGTCTACCCAGCACTGGGACGCGGTCACCGTCCACCGCGCAGACCCCGGACCGAGAAGAACACGCCGCTGCTGCTCGGGGTGGACCCCTGGCTACGCTCAACGGCCGCGCTGGCGGAAATCCTCACTCGGGGCGACCCCCACGACGCGGTCACCAGGGCCGAGCGCTTCCTGCGCGAGACCCCCCTCAGTCACACGACGCCCTGGTCCGAGGAACCAGCCTTACTGGCGCTGCTGACGTTCATCTACACCGACCGGGTCCAGGCCGCCGCCAGTGAGTGCGAGCGTCTAAGGAGCGAGGCGGCGACTCGTCATGCACCCACCTGGCAGGCGATTTTCTGCGCCGTCCGATCGGAGATCGCACTGCGGCAGGGAGATTTCCGCACCGCCGTCGACCAGGCACGGGCGGCGGTGACGCACCTGTCCAGCAATGCCTGGGGGGTGGCTGTGGGATTTCCGCTTGGCTGCCTGATCCTGGCGACCACCAGGAGGGGTGACTACGACAAGGCCGCTGAACACGTCGCCCACCCTGTTCCCGAGGCCATGTTCCAGAGCCGGCACGGGCTGCATTACCTGCACGCACGAGGCCATTATCACCTCTCCACCAACCGGTACCACGCCGCCCTCGCCGACTTTCTCTCGTGCGGTGAACTCATGCGCGGCTGGGGCCTGGACATGCCGGGTTTCGTTCCGTGGCGGGTCGGCGCCGCGGAGGCGTGGCTCTGCCTCGACAATCACGACGAGGCCAAAAGGCTGCTGTTCGACCAGATGGCCAGACCAGGCGTGGAAGGAACTCGTACTCGGGCCTTGTCGTTGCGGGTATTGGCGATGGCCAGCAAGGTCGGTCGACGACCACAACTGCTCATCGAGGCCATCGACATCCTCGAAAGCCGGGGAGATCGCTTCGAACTCGCCCGGGCGCTAGCGGAATTCGGCCGCGTCCTGCACACCCTCGGCGAGCACAAGCGTGCGCGAATGATGGTCCGGCGGGCATGGCACCTGGCGAAGGCGTGCGGGGCGGCGGCGCTGCGCCAGGAATTGATGCCGGAGTCCACCGCCATCGATATCACCGTCGCACAGCGGGGGGACTGTGTCGGGATCGGCTCGCTCACCGAGTCGGAACGGCGCGTCGCCTCGTTGGCCGTGGCCGGTTACACCAATCGCGAGATCGCCGGAAAGCTGTTCATCACCGCCAGCACCGTGGAGCAGCACCTGACCCGCGTGTACCGCAAGCTCAACATCAAGTACCGCAGGGATCTCCCGACCGACCTGCATGCCGACATGGCCACCTCGGCATGAAGGGACCACCCCGAGGAGAGGCGTCTCTCGATGACCGACGACGACAAGATCGTTGACTACCTCAAATGGGTGACCACCGACCTGCACCAGACCCGTCAGCGACTCACGGAGATCGAGTCGGCCGGGCGCGAGCCGATCGCGATCGTGGCGATGGGGTGTCGATTTCCCGGTGGGGTGTCTTCTGCTGAGGACCTGTGGGAGTTGGTGGCCGGTGGTGTGGACGCGATCTCCGGATTTCCGGACGACCGCGGTTGGGACCTGGCCGGGCTTTATGATCCGGACCCCGATCGAGTCGGCAAGTGCTACGTCCGAGAGGGGGGGTTCCTGCACGACGCAGCCGATTTCGACGCCGGATTCTTCGGGATCAGCCCGCGTGAGGCGATAGCGACAGATCCGCAGCAGCGATTGTTGCTGGAGATCTCGTGGGAGGTGTTCGAACGGGCCGGTATCGACCCGAACTCGTTGCGGGGCAGCGACATCGGTGTCTTCACCGGTGTCGTCTATCAAAACTACGGGACCCGCAATCGCGTTGCCGACGAGTTCGAAGGGTACCTGGCGGTCGGGAGCTCGGGCAGTGTCGCCTCGGGCCGGGTGGCTTACACGTTCGGCTTGGAGGGGCCTGCGGTTTCCCTCGACACGGCGTGTTCGTCGTCGTTGGTGGCGATTCATCTGGCGGTGCAGTCGTTGCGCCAGGGTGAGTGTTCCTTGGCGTTGGCCGGTGGGGTGACCGTAATGCCGCTGCCCGGGGTGTTCGCGGAGTTTTCGCGGCAGCGGGGGTTGGCTCGGGATGGTCGGTGTAAGTCGTTTGCGGGGGGTGCGGATGGGACGGCGTGGTCTGAGGGTGTGGGTGTGGTGTTGTTGGAGCGGTTGTCGGTGGCTCGG
>JBOHHD010000442.1:0-5944 GCA_050700515.1 Pseudonocardiaceae bacterium | reverse complement strand
TGCCCGGATCGACTGTGTGGCCCATGGCGACGAGCTCTTAGCTCGATATTCGCGCCAGCCGGTGGACGTCGTCCTGGTGGGTACCCAGCGTGCCGTGCCCACCGGTGTGGAGGCCACGCGTCGGCTGGTCTCAGCGCACCCGCAGGCCAACGTCATCGTCTTCGGTGCGCCGGACGACGCGGGCAGCATCGCCGCCGCGATCGCCGGAGGCGCCCGAGGCTATCTTCGCTGGGACGCCTCCCGTCCCGAACTCGTCGCGGCGCTGGCGCATACCCTCGCCAGTACGTCGGTGCCGGCTCCGCGTCCACCCTCTGACCCGGGAGTTCAGCTCACCGAGCGCGAGCTGCAGGTGCTGCGGGGGATGAGTCAGGGCAAGAGCAACGGGCAGATCGGTCGTGAGCTCTACCTCTCTGAGGACACCGTGAAAACCCACGCCCGCAGGTTGTTCCGCAAGCTGGGTGTGCGCGATCGGGCGCAGGCCGTGGCGCACGGTTTCCGACGAGGTCTGGTCGCCTGATCGTGACCGTAGTGGGGGCCGATGGCATGCCATCGGCCCCCTTTTCTTGCGTTCTTACCAACGTTCTTGCGAACGAGAGTGCGGGGCGATATTTCGCCTCGCACCCTTGGCCAGTACCGTCCCTGCCGAGGTGCTGTGGTTCCGGCAGGGGATGGATGACCGGAACAAGTACCGCCGACTGGTGCCCCCACCGGTTGGTCCCGCGTAACGCCAAGGCAGCGCTCTGCGATGACTTCAGTAGGGGACAACCTCGACGTCCTGGTGAGTTCCGCCGTTGACGGTGATCGAGATGCCATTGACGGAGTTCTTCGCTGGGTTCGTCCCCTCGTGGTGCGGTACTGCCGTGCCCGCGTCGGACGACAGGAGAAGACGTTCGCTTCGGCGGACGACGTTGCGCAGGAGGTGTGTCTCGCGGTGCTCACGGCATTGCCTAGCTACCGCGACCAGGGGCGGCCGTTTTTGGCGTTCGTGTATGGCATCGCGGCGCACAAGGTGGCCGACGCCCATCGGTCGGCTGCCCGTAACCGTGCCGAGCCGGTCGCGGAGATCCCCGACGCGCCGTCCTTGGCCGACAGCCCGGAACAGCGGGCGATGCAGGGTGAGCTTGCTGAACGGATGATCAAATTGTTGGGAACGCTGCCGGATAAGCAGCGCGAGATTCTCGTGCTAAGGGTCGTGGTAGGACTATCCGCTGAAGAGACGGCGGATGCGGTGGGCTCGACAGCCGGCGCGGTGCGGGTCGCACAACACCGCGCGTTGGGTCGGCTCCGTAAAGTGCTGGCTTCAGAGGAGGTGGTCTGACATGTCGAGACGTGACGATGACGAACATGTCGGATACCCGATGAACCATCTCTTTCGGCGGCGTAACGGGGATGCCGACGATCTGATGGATGCATCTGAGATGCCCTTAGGGGATTCCGACGTGACCCCGGTCGATCTGGCTGCCGTGCAGGCCGACGACGCGCTGCTGAACGCCCTTGGGCGCACTGATGCGGGGCGTGAGGACAACGATGCCGAGTTGGCCCGGGTCCTGGTGGCCTGGCGCCGTGATATCGACACCGAGTCGATCGGGCAGTTGGTGGACATCGACACCGCCGTGGCCACGGTCAGCGCCGCCCGTAGGTCGGCAACGCGGCGGCATCCGGTGCTCGCCCCGATTGCTGCGGCCGCCGCTGTTCTGGTCGTCGCCTTCGCCGGAATCAGCCTGGTCGCCAAGTCCGCCGAACCGGGAGACCAGCTCTTCGCCCTGACCAAGGTCCTCTACGCCCAGTACGCCCAGTCGGTGGAGGCCGCGAAGAAGGCCGAAACAGAGCTTGAGCAAGCCGAGCGGGCGATCGCCGAGGGCAATACCTCGGAGGCCAGGAGGGCGCTCGAAAGCGTCGAGGATCAGCTGCCAGTGGTCAAAGACGCGGAGGGCCACGAGAGGCTTGCTTCCGAGCACAGCCAGCTCGTAGAGATGTTGAAGAGGGAACCGGACCCGGCCGAGCCGCCCCCGGCGACCACGTCGACCTCACCCTCGGCGTCGACGTCGCAGACCTCCCTGCCGATGCCTCCTCCCGCGCCATCGGTTCCTCCGTCGGAACCGACCACCACCTCCTCGGTCCCGTCGTCCACGGCCCCCGCACCGTCCCCCACCAGCCCGAGCACGCTCTCCAGCCAGACGGCGCCCGCCGAGCCGGAGCCGGCGGCGGAGACCAGGTCCGGCGAGGCGGCGCCCAGGGCAGGCGAAGCGTCTCCACCCGCGGAGACGGCGCCGGGCAGCTGAAGTCGGGCGATCGGGACGCCGGTTGGCCAGGGGACGGGGCACTGGTGGGTCGGGTGGTGCCGGATACCATGACACCACCCGCCTCGCCAGGGGTTGGTCCAGTCCGCACAGCTCCGTACCGCCCGGCTGGCAAGCCGCCCGTACCGTCAGGAAGGCCCTGGGAATCCGCATGAGCAGCGAGCCCACCGCGCCCGGCTTCCCTTCGAAGTTCACCTTGCTCGGTCTGACCTTCGATGATGTCCTGCTGTTGCCCGCTGAGTCCGATGTGGTGCCCGCCGAGGTCGACACCTCGACCAGGCTCTCGCGCAATGTCGTTCTGCGAATTCCACTGGTCTCCTCGGCGATGGATACCGTGACCGAGGCGCGGATGGCCATCGCGATGGCCCGGCACGGCGGGATGGGCGTCCTGCACCGCAACCTGCCCGCCGAGGAGCAGGCTGCCCAGGTCGAATTGGTGAAGCGGTCCGAGGCGGGCATGGTGACCGACCCGGTGACCTGCTCGCCGCACGACACCCTGGCCGACGTGGACGGGTTGTGTGCCCGCTACCGGATCTCCGGGGTCCCCGTCACCGACGCCGAGGGGGTGTTGGTCGGCATCATCACCAATCGGGACATGCGCTTCGAGCTGGACCATGCCAAGCGGGTCACCGAGGTGATGACCAAGCCACCGCTGATCACCGCACAGGTGGGAGTGACCGCCGAGGCGGCACTGGGCCTGCTGCGCAGGCACAAGGTGGAGAAGCTGCCGATCGTCGACGGCCACGGCAGGCTACGTGGCCTGATCACCGTCAAGGATTTCGTCAAGACCGAGAAATACCCGTTGGCGACCAAGGACCCGGACGGGCGACTGCTCGTCGGAGCCGCGGTCGGAGTCGGCGACGACGCCAAGCAGCGGGCCGCCCTCCTGGTCGACGCCGGTGTCGACGTGCTCGTGGTGGACACCGCGCACGGACACTCCCGCATGGTGCTGGAGATGGTCAGCCGGCTCAAGGCCGAGGTGGGTGAGGCCGTCGACGTGATCGGCGGCAATGTGGCCACCCGGGCGGGAGCCCAGGCGCTCATCGATGCGGGCGCGGATGCGGTGAAGGTCGGCGTGGGTCCCGGCTCGGTCTGCACCACCAGGGTGGTGGCCGGGGTGGGCGTGCCACAGATCAGCGCCATCCACGAGGCGGACCGGGCCTGCCGTCCGGCCGGTGTTCCGGTGATCGGCGATGGGGGTATCCAGTACTCCGGGGACATCGCCAAGGCCATTGTCGCCGGTGCCAGCACCGTGATGCTGGGCAGCCTGCTGGGAGGTACCACCGAGGCGCCCGGCGACCTGATCCTGGTCGATGGCAACCAGTACAAGACCTATCGCGGCATGGGTTCGGTCGGCGCGATGACCTCCCGTGGTGAGGGCCGGTCGTACTCCAAGGACCGTTACTTCGCCGACGATGTGCTCTCCGATGACAAGCTGATCCCCGAGGGCATCGAGGGACGGGTCCCCTATCGCGGGCCGCTGTCGCTGGTGGCCCACCAGCTGGTGGGTGGGCTCCGGGCGGCGATGGGGTACGCGGGCGCGGCCACGATCCCGGAGTTGCAGAACGCGCAACTGGTGCGGATCACCGCGGCGGGGCTGAAGGAGAGCCACCCTCACGACATCACGATGACGGTCGAGGCCCCGAACTACACAGTGCGCTGAGCCCTGCGCCGAAGGGAATGGTCACCGTGCGGGACCTGGTGGAGATCGGCATGGGCCGCACCGCGCGGCGGACTTACGGCTTCGACGACGTGGAGATCGTGCCTTCGCGGCGTACCCGCAGCTCCCGGGACGTCTCCACGGCATGGCAGATCGACGCCTACCGCTTCGACATCCCGCTGATCACCCATCCCACCGATGCGATCGTGTCGCCGGCCATGGCGGTCCGGATCGGTGAGCTCGGCGGACTCGGGGTGCTCAACGCCGAGGGTCTGTGGGCGCGCCACGGGGGCGTCGACAAGCTGCTGTTCCGACTCACCTCCGCGATGGACGAGGCCGACGAGGCGGCTGCGGTGCGGCTGTTGCAGCAATGGCACGCCGCCCCGATCCGGGTCGAGTTGCTCGCCGAGGCGATCGGGCAGGTGGCCGAGTCGGGCGTGACGGTGGCCGCCCGGGTCAGCCCGCAGCACGCCCGCGATCTGACTCCGCACCTGCTCGCGGCCGGTGTTGAGATCCTCATCGTGCAGGGCACGATCGTCTCGGCCGAGCATGTGGCCCGCGGTCCCCAGGGGCGAGGAGGCGGTGCCGAACCGCTGAATCTCGAGGAGTTCATCGCGTCGATCGACGTTCCGGTGATCGCTGGAGGAGTGGGGGACTACCGCACCGCGATGCACGTGATGCGCACCGGCGCGGCCGGGGTGATCGTCGGTTATGGGGCGAGCGCAGGCACCTCGACCGCTGATGTGCTCGGTATCGGGGTGCCGATGGCCACCGCCGTCGCCGATGCGGCCGCTGCCCGGCGCGACTATCTGGACGAGACCGGGGGGCGCTATGTGCACGTGATCGCCGACGGTGGGGTGCGCACCAGTGGTGACATCGCCAAGGCGATCGGCTGTGGGGCGGATGCGGTGATGCTCGGTGAGCCGCTGGCCGCTGCCGCCGAGGCGCCTGGTAACGGGTTGTACTGGACCGCTGCAGCGGCGCACCCCTCGTTACCGCGCAGCCACGTGATCGACGTCCCTGAGGGCTCGATCGGTATCGACGCGTTGCTTTTCGGCCCTTCCTCCGATCCCAGCGGCCAGGTGAACCTGTTCGGCGCGCTGCGCCGTGCGATGGCCAAGACCGGGTACTCCGAACTCAAGGAATTCCAGAAGGTGGGGCTGACGGTTCGTTCCTGAATCATCGTTATGTATGAGCCGTTTCTCAGACCCAATGTCACCCATCGGTAGGACGAACGGTCACTCGAGCAAGACGAAATCGCTGCATATTTTCGGCCGACCCCTCCAGTGCACGACCGAAAATGGCCATTCATAGGTGATGACCTACTGCGGCAGGGTATCCAGCGCGTGTCGAGCGCGCACGACACGCGTTCAGGGAACACGAAGGAACGCACGACGGAGATCCAGGATTCAACGGATCAGTGATAACTGAAAGTAGTCATCTTGGCCGCCCTGTGGGGGCAAGGGGGGCGTGATTTACTTTCGCGATACTGGCTGCCCCCAGTGGTTGGTCGCAGAGGATGGCCGTGTGTGCAGCATCGGGCTCGAACGCATCGGAGTATGACCATGCGCCCGGCCCCGCCCAGCTTGCGTTGGATCGTGCTCGGGCCCGTTTCGCTGTCGTGTTGCGGGTGGGCAGCACGGTCGTCGGCAGCGTTGTGGCGGTGACTGGTACGACGGTGTCTGGGGGGTCGGTCTTGCTCGTGCTGGTCATCATTGCGCTGTCACTGTGGTCGGGCATCTTCGCGATGAAGTGTTCCCGATTTTATTGACACCGATTTAGGCTGCCAGATCGGTTAGTTTTCTGTATCCTAGCTCGTATTCGATGGGTGTCAAGTAGTTTAGGGTTGAGTGTCGCCGGAGGTGGTTGTAGTAGCTCTCGATCCAGAGAAATGTGTGCTGGCGGACATCGGCGAGGTCGCGCCAGGGGCGGGTGTGGGTGAGTTCTTTCTTGTAGGTCGCGAAGAATGATTCGGAGACTGCGT
>JBOHHD010000441.1:0-1786 GCA_050700515.1 Pseudonocardiaceae bacterium | reverse complement strand
ACCCGGCGCTGACTCGCTCCGCTGCTCAACCTGAATCAAGCCACCGCCCCGCGAGTGTCCTCGCGGGGCGGTGGCTTGCTATCCTGCTTGCCGTCGCCACGCTCAGTGCGCCATGTGTCTGTGCACTGCATGGCGGCAAGACCCCTCCTGCCGCGGAGAGTCCGCGGCCGACCAAGCCCATAGGAGGTGAGTGGTCTTCATGCGTCATTACGAGATGATGGTCATCCTCGATCCACAGCTCGAGGATCGCACCGTGGCCCCCTCGCTGGATCAGTTCCTCGGCGTTGTCAAGACGCAGGGTGGCAGTGTCGAGAAGGTCGACATCTGGGGCAAGCGCCGGTTGTCCTACGAAATCGACAAGCGCACCGAGGGCATCTACGCGGTGGTCGAGGTCTCCTGCGAGCCCGCCACGGTCGCCGAGCTTGATCGGCAGCTGTCGCTCAACGAATCGGTGTTACGCACCAAGGTGCTGCGGCGTGAGCCGTCCGCAGCCGGCCGTCGGGGTAAGGCCTGAGATGGCGGGCGAGACGATCATCACGGTGGTCGGCAACCTCACCGCCGACCCTGAGCTGCGCTTCACCGCGTCCGGTGCGGCGGTGGCCAACTTCACGGTGGCTTCGACACCGCGCACCTTCGACCGTCAGACCGGCGAGTGGAAGGACGGCGATGCGTTGTTCCTGCGGTGCAATATCTGGCGGCAAGCCGCCGAGAACACCGCAGAGACGCTCACCCGGGGTATGCGGGTGATTGTCAGCGGGCGGCTGCGGCAGCGCTCCTTCGAGACCCGCGAGGGTGAGAAGCGCACCGTTGTCGAGCTGGAGGTCGACGAGGTCGGCCCGTCGTTGCGCTACGCGACGGCGAAGGTGAACAGGGTCAGCCGTCAGGGCGGAGCCTCGGGAGGTGGCGGCTATGGCGCGGCCAGCTCGTCGGACTCCTCCTCCGACGACCCGTGGAGCTCGGCCCCGCCGGCCGGTGCACCCGCTGGATCCGGCGGTAACAGCGCCGGCTACGACGACGAACCCCCGTTCTGATCACATCCCGCTGATCTCACTTCCCCGCTGCCCCCACCCCACTGCCGGCTGAGCTGGCAATCAGGCCACAGGGCGCGAACCGTTCAGGAGTGTCACAGTCATGGCCAAGCCACCCGTGCGCAAGCCGAAGAAGAAAATCTGCATCTTCTGCAAGGACAAGGATCTATTGATCGACTACAAGGACACGGCGCTGCTGCGCAAGTACATCTCCGACCGAGGCAAGATCCGTGCCCGCCGGGTCACCGGCAATTGCTGCCAGCACCAGCGCGACGTCGCGGTCGCGGTGAAGAACTCCCGCGAAGTGGCGCTGCTGCCCTACACCTCGACTGCCCGTTGAGCTGGCGAAGGAGCCACTCGTGAAGATCATTCTTGCCACCGATGTGCCCAACCTC
Source organism: Pseudonocardiaceae bacterium (assembly GCA_050700515.1). GTDB lineage: Bacteria > Actinomycetota > Actinomycetes > Mycobacteriales > Pseudonocardiaceae. The sequence continues at coordinate 363 of JBOHHD010000441.1, read as the reverse complement.
GGGGGGCCCGGTGATGTGGTGGAGGTCAAGGACGGCTACGGCCGCAACTATCTGCTGCCTCGGGGCCTGGCCATCCTGGCCACCAAAGGCGCGGAGAAGCAAGTGGCCACCATTCGCCGCGCCCAGCGGATCCGTCAGATCCGCGATCTGGATCATGCCCGCGAGGTGGCGGGCGTGCTGTCGGGTCTGGGGGCCGTTGCGGTGAAGGCCAACGCAGGCAAATCCGGCGGGAAGCTGTTCGGCTCGGTCACGGCGGCAGATGTGGTCGATGCGGTACGCCGGGCTGGGGGTCCCACACTGGACAAGCGAGCGGTCGATCTCGGCGGCCACATCAAGTCCACCGGCTCCTACGAGGTCACCGTG
>JBOHHD010000440.1:0-3518 GCA_050700515.1 Pseudonocardiaceae bacterium | reverse complement strand
GGGTTGACGAGGTGGAGCTTCTCGAGTGCGCGGAAAGTGTCCGAAACTCGCCAGGCGGGCGCTTCAGGTGCGAGTCGCCACTGGGTCAGGAGCGGCAGCAGCTGCCGTAGGGTCTCCTGGGCCTCCGCGCGAGACAGGGCAGCTCCCAGACAGAAGTGCGGTCCCGCACCGAAAGCCAGGTGCGGAACGGGAGTTCGGGTAATGTCGAAACGCTCGGGGTCGCGGAATTGCTCCGGATCCCGGTTCACAGCGCCAAGTAGGACCAGCACGCGCTGGCCGGCGCGGATAGTGTGCCCGCCTAGTTGGCGGTCGATGAGGCTGGTCCGGCTGACGATCTTGACGGGGCACTCGAACCTGAGTATCTCCTCGATCGCTGGTTTGATCAGCGTGGGATCACGCTGGAGCAGGTGGAGTTGGTCGGAGTGTTCCATCAGGGTAAGGACACCGTTGCCGATCAGGTTGGCGGTGGTTTCATGGCCGGCGGTGAGCAGCAGGATGCAGGTGGCGAGCACTTCGTCGAGTCCGAGTGCTCCATCGCCGCTGTCGTTGTCTCTCAGACGCAGGAGCTGACTGGCCAGGTCCTCGCCGGGCCGGTGACGGCGGTCGCCGAGGATGGGCAGAAGATGCAGCGCGAGACTGGCGATGGCCTCCTCGGCCGCGAGGACCGTCTCCTCGTCGGGGTCGAACTCGAGTATTCCCACCAGCTTGGGGGTTTCGGTATGCAACAGCTGCGCGCCTTCGATGTCGATGTCGAGCAGCTCGCACATCACGGCCAGCGGGATCGGATAGCCGATCTCAGCGATGACGTCGACCTCACCCGCTTTGCCGAGGTCGGCAAGGGCTGATTTGACCACTGCGGCGATCCGGAGGTACAGCGCGTCAATGGCCCGGGGGGTGAATGCTGGAGCGAGGATCCGCCGGAGCCGGGTGTGCTCAGGCGGGTCCATCGTCAGCAGCGTCGGAGGCAGCGATGGGGTTCCGAATTCACCGCGATCGAACCGTGCGGCCAGTGCGGGGTTGCGGTTCGGGTCGCTGCTCCATCCCGGACCGCGCAGCACGGCGTTCGCCTCGGCGTAGGAACTGACCAAAAAGGCGTCCAGGTCGCTGTCCCAGTACACCGGATGTTGTTCACGCAGCGCACGATAGGCGGGGTACGGATCAGTGGTGGGGATCATGACGGCTTCGCGGTCTCCAGTCCCCGCCGCGCCCAATGTTCGGCGTCGAGCTTGCCGATCTCGGTGGCGGGGGGCCCGTTCTCGTCCCATTCACTGCGGATCGCCGCCCACGGGCCGGTCGCTTGCAGTTCGGCCAGCAGGGCAGTGAGCCCGAGGTCGATACGGGTGAGGAACACATACTCGCGGGGTAGTTCAATGCGACGCAGTACCGAGCCGGTCGCGCCCCGGCGAGCGAAGTAGCCCTGCACCACGGAGGCGGCGAACGCCGGTGTGTAGGTGAATGGCTGCTCGCTCACCAGTGGCTGGAGCTTGTCGCGATACCATCCGAGCAGTTCTGCCGGAGTGGGTGCGTCGGAGGCAGTCAGGAAGCCGATCTCGATAAAGGCGTCCCACAAGGCTGCAGCGTCGTTGGCGACCGCGGCGGCGACGATCCGTTGCATCAGCGCAAGCTGTTCTGTGGAGAACCGGTTGACGCACCCGAAATCCAAGAACGTGACCGCACCGTCTTCGTGGAACAGGTAGTTGCCCGGATGGGGGTCGGCGTGGAACAGACGCACCATCCGCAGGCTGCCCAGAGCGAACCGGTAGATCACCTCACCCCACCGGTCCCGCAACCGTTGATCCGCCTGCAGCGCCTGCGACCAGCGCATGCCGTCCACGAGATCCATGGTGAGCACCCGGCGGGTGGACAGGTGCGGCACCACCTCGGGGATGCGGATCACCGGATGACCTCGGTACGCGTGGGCGAAGTCGGTCTGGTGGCTGGCCTCGATGCGGTAATCGATCTCTTCACCGATCCGTGCCGCCACTTCCCGGGCCACCGCGCGTACATCGAGCCGATTGGAGCCAGGCACGATTGTCCCGACGAGCTGCAGGAAGGTGGCCAACAGCTCGGTATTGTCCAGATCCGCCCGGATGGCCTGATCGACCCCGGGATACTGCACCTTGACCGCCACCCGCCGCCCGTCGGTCAGCCGTGCCGCGTGGACTTGTCCGATCGACGCCGCCGCGAACGCATGTGGGTCAAACTCCGCGAAGACCTCCTCCGGGGGAGCGCCCAGCTCAGCCTCCACCACCGCCGTGGCCAGTTCGGGGGCCATTGGTGGGGCGTCGGCCTGCAGCCGGGCCATCGCCGCCTGGTAGACGCGCTGCCGCTCCGGGGGGACCAGCGTCCCCAGCGCGACGAAGGACAGCACCTGCCCCGCTTTCATCAGCACCCCCTTCGAGTGGCCGAGCATGGCCGCGTAACGCTCACTCGTCCGCTGATGGAACTCGGCGCTGTCCTCGCCGGTCAACCGCTTGCGCAGGGCGGCGACCACTGCCTCACCGGCGGTCCGGCCAGTCAACCCGGCGAGGGGAATGGCGCGACTTAGCCGACCTTGACCATGCGCGGTCATCACCGCTCCTCAGTTGACGCTTGACATGCCTAAGTAAATACTTTGGTGCCATGGGCGATCTGTCAACCGCGGCGACCCGGGATCGCATCATCGACGCGGCGATGGAGCTCTTCAGCGAGCACGGTTACCGCGGTACCAGCATCACCCGGATCGAACGAGCCGCGGGGCTCAGCCCCGGCGCCGGCGGCATCTACCACCATTTTTCATCCAAGGAAGCGCTTCTGACCGCCGGAGTCGAACGGCAGCTGAGCCGGCTGGCCGCCCTGCGCGACATTCGCCGACTGTTCGCCGACCTCGGAGATCTGCACACTGAGCTCACCATCGCCGCTCGCTACGTCCTTGCCGAGCTCGACCAGGAAGCGCAACTACTGCGGCTGCTCGCCAGCGAGGCCCGGTGCGGACCGAAAATCCTCACCGACGCCGTCGCCCAGGTCGTCGACCTGACCTACCGCGAGTTCACTGAGTGGATCATCGACCGATCTGGAGCGATGGTATCCACTCAACAAGCTGATGCCATCGCGACAATCGGGCTCGGCGCACTGATCTCTGCACGGCTACTTCCCAACCTGCTGGGCACCGCACACAGCAGGGTTGACGACAACGCCATCGTGGAAACCTGGGTAAACGCCCTCGAACACCTGCTGACAACCGCTAAATCCAACGTCAGCGCATGAACAACTACCATCCTCCCCGCGGCAAACTTCGCCTAGTGAAGTGTTCCCGATTTTATTGACACCGATTTAGGCTGCCAGATCGGTTAGTTTTCTGTATCCTGGCTCGTATTCGATGGGTGTCAAGTAGTTCAGGGTTGAGTGTCGCCGGAGGTGGTTGTAGTAGCTCTCGATCCAGAGAAATGTGTGCTGGCGGACATCGGCGAGGTCGCGCCAGGGGCGGGTGTGGGTGAGTTCTTTCTTGTAGGTCGCGAAGAACGATTCGGAGACTGCGT
>JBOHHD010000439.1:0-8486 GCA_050700515.1 Pseudonocardiaceae bacterium | reverse complement strand
GCCGAGGCTGCGTCGCGCGAATGGACACGAAGCGCTTCCGGTCGATTACACTCCAGCGAGGACCGTGACGCGCGGCGGACCTGACCGGCGAAGACGGCGCGGCCTGACGTGGGGGCAGCCATGGTCGGCGGTGCGAGCGAACCGGCTGCCGTGACGCCCATGCTCGCCACTCCGGGGCCGGTGCCCGACGACCCGGGATGGGCATTCGAGTTCGTCTGGGACGGCGCTCGATCACTGGCTGACGTGGGGCCTGATCACATCCGTCTCTTCGGTGGCAGCAGGCGCTCCACCGGCAACTATCCCGAATTCGACGTGTTGCCCGCGCTGGCACGGCGTCGGGTGCTGCTGGACGGCAAGATCGTGGCTTTGGACGCTTGTGGGCGGCCGAGCCTATCGCGGCTGTTGCATCGGATGAACCTCAAACGGCCCTCGGCCGCGTTGCTGCGGCGGGTGCCCGTGGCCTACTACATATTCGATCTGCTGCGCCTGGACAACCGCAGCACGCTGCAGCTGCCCTACCGGCGACGGCGCGAGCTGCTGGCCGAGCTCGACCTCACCGCCGGGCCGATCGTTCTGACGCCGTACTTCTTGGATACCGACGGCCAGTCGATGCTGGACACCGCCACCCAGTACGGCCTGCACGGGGTGGTGGCCAAGCGTGTCGATTCCACCTACCAACCCGGCCGCCGCACCCGTTGCTGGGTACAGACCGCGCTGCGCCGTACCCAGGAAGTCGTCATCGGTGGCTGGTTGCCTGCCAAGCGCGGCCTTTCCGGGGTGTTCGGCTCGCTGCTCGTGGGCGTGCCCACCGACGAAGGCGTGCGCTATGTGGGTCAGGTTGGGGCGGGGTTCACCGATGCCGCGCGCGTTGAGCTGCAAGAGCGGTTGACCGGCCTGCGGCGGCGCAGTAGCCCGTTCGTTGACGAGGTACCCCCGCAGACGGCTCGCAACGCCCACTGGGTCACCCCTGAGCTGTTCGGCGAAGTGGCTTACCAGCGCTGGACCCCGCATGGGCGCCTCGCGCACCCCAGCTGGGTCGGCCCGCGAAGCCGCAAGCATCCAGCGGCGGTGCAGGGGCCGGTCCTGCTCAGCTCGGCTGTGCAGCCCACCGCCACCCGAGGCAGCACGACTGCGGAGCGAACCGACGACGCAGAGCCGGCCGGGGCGGACGCGGCGGCGCAGCGGGTGCAGCTCTCTCCGCATTTTCTCTACAACGCGCTGGCCGCCATTTCGGCCCTGGTACGCACTGACCCACCCCGGGCTCGGGAACTGCTGATGGACTTCGCCGGCTTCACCCGTTACTGCTTCCGGTCGGCCACCGAGTTCACCACGCTTGCCGAGGAGCTGGAGAATATTGATCGCTACCTGGCGCTGGAGCAGGCTCGGCTCGAGGAACGACTCCAGGTGACCACTCGGGTCGTCCCGCAGGCATTCTCGGTCGTGCTGCCGTTCCTGTCCGTCCAGTCGGTGGTGGAGAACGCCGTGCGGCATGGGATCGAGGAGTTACCCCATGGGGGAACCGTGGCGATCTCGGCGGTCGACGCCGGTACCGACTGCCTGATCACCGTTGTCGCCCAGGGACCATGGGCGCCGCATCCGAGCCTTGCCGAGGTCGACAACCGGCTGCGATCGACGTTCGGCAACGATTATGGCCTTGAGGTGGACAGTACTCCCGATGCGGGCAGCAGGGTCAGCCTGAGAGTGCCCCTGAGCTATGGGTCAACTGCCGCCGTGCGGTAGGTCCACCAGGCGTCTGGCGTGCCTGTCGCCGGCCCTGCCTACGATTCTGCTCGTCCTCACGCCGTGTGGGCGAGCACCCGAGGTGAGGAGTCGATGTGACCGAGCCGGACACTGCCGTCACGAGTGGCGGCGCGGAGCCGCCGATCGCGGCCGATAACGGTCTGCGCCGCTCGCGGGGGTACCTGGCTGTGTTTGTCGGGCTGACCACGGTGGCGGTCCTTCTGCTCGTGCTCGGCCTGGGACTCGGCTGGCGTCTGATCAACACCGACACGGCGGAGTCCCACCGGGAGGCAGCCCTGCAGACCGCCAGCCAGGCCGCGGACAACCTGACCTCGATCGACTATCGGACCGCCGATCGGGACTTGCAGCAGGTGCTCGACGGGTCGACCGCCGAGTTCGCCGAAGAGTTCGGCATCAGCGGACCCGCGTTCATCAGTGTGGTGAAGGAGACCCAGCTCGTGTCCCGGGGCGAGGTCACATCCGCGGGAGTCGAACGGGTGGATGAGGAGTCCGCCCGGGTACTGGTCGCGGTCAAAGCCTCGGTGAGCAACGCTGCCGCACCGCAGGGCACGCCGCGCAATTACCGGATGGGTGTCGAGCTGGTGTTACTCGACGGACGGTGGTTGGTGTCGAAGGTGGAGTTCCTCCTGTGATCACCCGTCCCCTCCGGGCGCTGATCGGCCTCAGCGTCATTGTCGTGCTGCTCGGCGTGGTGGTGAGCGCGCTGTGGTGGCTCAACCACCGCAACAGCCAGATCGAGGCCGCCCGGACCGCCGCGCTACAGGCGGCCGGGGAACAGGTGGCGATGGTGCTGGCCGGCGAGGCCACCGCCCCGGCCACCGGTCAGGACGGCGTCGAGGTGATCGCCTCGGCGGTGGTCCGGGCGGCCCCCGAACAGGTGGTGGTTCTGCTGTTCGTCAACCAGACAACTTCCACCCCCCCGTCCGAGATGGTGCAGCTCTCCGCGCACCGCATCGAACTGAACATGATCCGGCGCGACGGCCGCTGGCTGGCCTCTGAGCTTGAACGGGTGTGATCACGCCCTGATCCGATCATAGGAGGCGGCAAGGGAACGCCACCTCCGTCCAGCTACCATCGGCACGGGCCGACGGCGACTCAGGTGGCCGCCCGGGTCCATACGTGCACGGCGATTTCCCCGGAAACCGAGGCAGCCAGGAGGCAACTGTGACGGCCGTCGCGCCACAGCCTACCGTCACGCGTCCGCACCCGACGCGAACCACGGTCAAGGGGTCGACTTTTCTCAGTCTGTTCCGCACAACCGATCACAAGGTGATCGGTATGTTGTACCTCGTCACGTCCATGGCGTTCTTCTTCATCGGCGGTGGCATGGCCATGCTGATGCGTGGCGAGCTGGCCCGCCCCGGGTTGCAGTTTCTGTCCAATGAGCAGTACAACCAGTTGTTCACCATGCACGGCACGATCATGCTGCTACTGTATGCGACGCCGATTCTATTCGCTTTCGCCAACCTGGTGTTGCCTTTGCAGATCGGCTCGCCCGACGTCGCTTTTCCGAGGCTGAACGCATTCTCCTACTGGTTGTTCCTCTTCGGCGGTTGCATCGTCCTGTCCGGGTTTCTCACCCCGGGTGGCGCGGCGGACTTCGGCTGGTTCGCCTACACGCCGCTCTCTGATGCGATCCACTCGCCCGGTGCCGGCGCGGATCTGTGGATCACTGGCTTGATCCTCGCGGGTCTGGGCACCATCCTGGGTGGGGTCAACATGATCACCACCGTGGTCTGCCTGCGGGCCCCCGGTATGACGATGTTCCGGATGCCGATCTTCACCTGGAACATTCTGATCACCTCACTGCTGATCCTGCTGGCGTTCCCGATCCTCACTGCGGCGCTGTTCGGATTGCTCGCCGACCGCCACCTCGGGGCGCACGTGTTCGATCCGGACAACGGCGGGGTCATCCTGTGGCAGCACCTGTTCTGGTTCTTCGGCCACCCCGAGGTCTACATCGTGGCGCTGCCGTTCTTCGGCATCGTCTCGGAGATCTTCCCCGTCTTCAGCCGCAAGCCACTGTTCGGCTACAAGGGCCTGGTGCTGGCGACGCTGTCGATCGCGGCGCTGTCGGTGGTGGTGTGGGCGCACCACATGTATGCCACCGGGGCCGTGCTGCTGCCCTTCTTCGCCTTCACCACCTTCCTCATCGCAGTTCCCACCGGGGTGAAGTTCTTCAACTGGATCGGCACCATGTGGCGTGGCCAACTCACTTTCGAAACCCCGATGATATTCGCGGTGGGCTTCTTGGTGACGTTCCTGTTCGGTGGGCTTTCTGGGGTGCTGCTGGCTGCACCGCCGATCGACTTCCACGTCGCGGACACCTACTTCGTCGTCGCGCACTTCCACTACGTGCTCTACGGCACGATCGTCTTCGCCACCTTCGCCGGGATCTACTTCTGGTTCCCGAAGATGACCGGCCGGATGCTCAACGAGCCGCTGGGCAAGCTCCACTTCTGGTTGACCTTCATCGGGTTCCACCTCACGTTCCTGGTGCAGCACTGGGTGGGCAACGAGGGCATGATGCGCCGCTACGCGGACTACCTGCCCCAGGATGGGTTCACCACGCTGAACACCATTTCCACGATCGGTGCGTTCATACTCGGTGCTTCCACGTTGCCGTTCCTGTGGAATGTGTTCCGCAGTTACCGCTACGGCGAGGTCGTCACCGTGGACGATCCCTGGGGCTACGGCAACTCGCTGGAATGGGCCACGAGCTGCCCGCCGCCGCGGCACAACTTCCTCGAACTGCCCCGGATCCGCTCCGAGCGCCCCGCCTTCGAGTTGCACTATCCGCATATGGCCGAGCGGATGCGGGTGGAGGCGCACGTCGGCGGCGGCGGGCACCCGCCCGCGCCGAGCGAGATCGCGGCAAGCAGCGTTGAGACAGATGAGTCCGGCGGTGCCGATCCGCGTCAGAAGTGATCAGCCGACCACGGACGACCCTGCTCGTCACGGTGACCGGGCGGGACAAGCCCGGGGTCACCGCGGTGCTCTTCGCCGCGCTGAGCAAGCACCGGGTCGACATCCTGGACGTCGAGCAGGTGGTGATCCGCGCCAGGTTGGTGCTCGGGGTGCTCGTCGGCACCGCCGCCGACCCGCAGGATGTGCAGGAGGCCGTGGAACAGGCGATGGCCAGCGTCGGCATGCACGTCGAGGTCGAGGTCGGCGCCGAGGCGGTGGGGGCGAACCGGCGCGGGTCCACTCACGTCGTGCTGGTGCTGGGGAGGCCGGTCACGGCGCTCGCCGTCACCCACCTGACCCGCGCATTGGCCACGCTGGGCGTCAACATCGATGCCATCCGCCGGGTTGCCGACTACCCGGTCACCGGCCTTGAGCTGCTGGTCTCGGTGCCGGGGAACAACGATGACGCCGCCGATGCCGCGCTGCGCTCCACGTTGGTCGACTTCGCCGCCCAGGGTGAGGTCGACCTGGCCGTCGAGCGGATGGGTATCGCCCGGCGGGCCAAACGTCTGGTGGTCTTCGACGTCGACTCGACCCTGGTGCAGGGCGAGGTGATCGAAATGCTCGCCGACCGGGCTGGTTGCGGCCAGGAGGTGCGCGCGGTGACCGAGGCCGCCATGCGGGGGGAACTGGACTTCGCCGAGGCATTGCACGGCCGGGTCGCCCTGCTGGCCGGCCTGCCTGCCGGTGTGCTCGCCGAGGTCACTGCCGCGCTACAGCTCACCCCCGGCGCCCGCACCACGATCCGGACTCTCAAGCGGCTGGGCTATCGCTGTGGTGCGGTCTCCGGCGGCTTCAGCCAGGTGGTGCGCCCGTTGGCCGACGAGCTTGCCCTGGACTTCTGTATCGCCAACGAGCTGGAGATCCGAGAGGGAACGCTCAGCGGGCAGATCATCGGTCCGGTGGTGGACCGGTCGGGGAAGGCCGACGCGCTCCGCGCGGCAGCCGAACAATTCGGCATTCCGTTGGCGCAGTGCGTCGCGGTGGGAGATGGCGCCAACGACATCGACATGCTCTCCACCGCCGGTCTGGGCGTCGCGTTCAACGCCAAACCCGCGCTGCGGGAGGTCGCCGACACCGCGATCACCCAGCCGTTTCTGGACATCGTGTTGTTCGTGCTCGGGATCACCCGAGACGAAGTGGAGGCAGCCGACGCCGCGGACGGGATACTGCGCCGGGTCCCCCTGTAACGGGTGTGGTATCAGGCGGTTCTGGTGACGGTGAGACGCAGCGTGCCCCGGTTGTTGCCGTAGAACCCCCAGGCGTCGTTGGCGAACGCGTAAAGGTATCCGTCCCGACTTACGTGGTGAGCCACACCTGTGCCGATGGCGATGTGTTCGTGCGCATTCGGCGCATTCCTCACGGCTTTCGCGTCATTGGCGACGACACCGATCAGCGACATCCAGGGCATCTCCTCATCGCGGCGGGTGAAGAAGAAGTTGGCGACCGGGTTACCGGTCATCCAGCGGAACAGTTTCTCCCCCTGCCCGATCAGCGTGCCCGCCAGTCGGCCCGTCTCCACCGGAGAGAACCGACGCGGACCCGTGATGCCTTCGGGGCCTGACCAGACGCCGGCATCCATCCATCCACCGCGGGCGGCGAAGGTGTAGTCACCGGTGCGCAGATAGAGCCCCGTGTTGTTCCATGGGTTGCGGGCGGACACCTCCACCATGGTGGATTGCCCGATGGCGAGGACCCGCGTGGGCCGGTACGGCCCGCCCGCGATGGGGGGAATCTGATGGCGCTCATAGACCGACTTGTGCAGCCGAGGATCCGGTGCGTCCGGGTCGATCAAGGGCACCGCCCGTGGTCGGTTTACGAAAAATGGCTGCAGCAAGGGTTCGACAGCGGGGGCGAGCCAGCCGAACAGGCTGAGGTTGTCGTCGTGGCACACCTCATGCGGGTCGGGCCGGATCTGGTCCAGCACCGGCTTGTGGAAGGCGAGCCCGGCCTTCTCCTGCGCCTGCTCGATCATCCAGCGCAGGGCGCCGTCGCTCATGCCACGCTGCAGGTGGCCGCCTCCCACATCCAGGTGACTGCCGGGGAACCACACCTGCTTGACGTCCTGGCCCGGCGCGGGGTCCCACAGCGTGGGGGAGAACGGAGTGCGGGTCTCGTCCATGGCCAGGGCGTGGCGAGCGCACCGGATGTGCGGGTTGAGCTTCACGTCATGGAAGGCGTACCGGCGACGTAGGTCCAGCATGTTGAGCACGCCCAGGTGATCCGGGATGCCCAGGGAGCCGATCGTCTCCCACACTCCGATGAAGTGCACCGGCATCTGGTCGGCATGGTCGGGATCGAAGGTGAAACGCAGCCCCTCCCGCCAGTGTGCACCTGCTCGAGGTGCCCGCCGGTACCTGCGGTCGTACACGTCTTGGATCTGACGCCAGGTCGTCTCCCCGTCCAGACATGCGGTGTCGATCAGCCCGCACGCCGAGATCATCCCGGCAAGGCTGCGCACGGTGTAGGCACCGCGGCTGAAACCGAACAGCGCGATGCGATCCCCATGTTCATAGTTGGTGGTCAGCCAGTGGTAGGCGTCCATCACATTGCGTGACAGGCCCGCTCCGGTGAGCCCACCGAGCAACCAGGTCAGCAGACCACCCTCGGCCCCCACGCCGGTGTCGTAGTAGCACCTTTGCTCTGTCCCCTCCTCCGTGATCTCCGCGAGGGCGTTGCGCAGCCGGGCCACGTTGGTGTCGGACACCTCTTCCAGCGTGTTGTTCCAGGTGCCATCGCAGCACACCACGAGATGACGCATCACGACCTCCTGCCACCGCAGAAACCTCAGTAGCCGCGATCGTCCGCCCAGAGCTACTCCGAGCACACCGCCTCGTGAGTGGCGTTGAGCGCTATAACACTGTTACGCATTCATGAGTCGGGTGAGTGCGGCGCGCACGACGGCAGGGTCGGTGGTGGGCCAGAACGGAGGTAGTGAGGCACGCAGGAACCCGCCGTAGCGGGCGGTGGCCAGCCGAGGATCCAGGACCGCCACGACGCCGCGGTCCTGTGCCGAGCGCAGCAGCCGGCCGGTGCCCTGGGCGAGCAGCAGCGCGGCGTGCGTCGCCGCGACCGCGAGGAATCCGTTGCCCCCGCGGGCGGCCACCGCGCGTTGGCGCGCCGATGCCAGCGGATCATCGGGGCGGGGGAACGGGATGCGGTCCACCACTACCAGCGACAGCGACCGGCCGGGTACGTCGACGCCCTGCCAGAGCGACAAGGTGCCGAACAGGCAGGTCGGCTCATCCTCGGCGAACTGGCGCACCAGCAGTCCGGTCGAGTCCTCGCCCTGGCACAGGATGGGCAGGTCGATCCGGGAGCGCAGCGCCTCGGCGGCTTGCTTGGCAGCCCGCATCGAGGAGAACAGCCCCAGTGTCCGCCCGCCCGCCGCGGTGACCAGGGCGGCGAGTTCGTCGAGGCATTCCGGCGCCAGCCCGTCGCGACCGGGTGGGGGCAGGTGCGCGGCAGTATAGAGGATCCCGGCGCGGCGATGCTCGAAAGGCGAACCCGCGTCCAGACCGGTCCAGGCCGGCGGCTGGGCGTCACCTTCCTCGGGCGGCGGTCGCTCGGTGGCCATCCCGGCTGCGGGTGCCGGAGCGCTGCGTTGCGCTGCCAGCCCCCACTGCGCGGCGAGTGCATCGAACGTTCCGCCCAGGGTGAGGGTGGCCGAGGTGAGAACCACCGTGCGGTCGGCGAACAGCCGCTGCCGCAGCAGGCCGGCCACCGCCAACGGGGCCACCCGCAGCACGCGGCCACGC
>JBOHHD010000438.1:0-2062 GCA_050700515.1 Pseudonocardiaceae bacterium | reverse complement strand
GACGTCTTCCTGGTGATCGACGGGTGGCACAACTTCCGTCAGGAATTCGACATGAGCGACGTGGAGATGAAGGTGGTGAACCTGGCCACGCAGGGCCTGTCCTACGGCGTGCACGTGATGGTGGGGGCCACCCGGTGGGCGGAGATCCGGCCCGCGATGAAGGATCTGTTGGGTACGCGTTTCGAACTGCGCTTGGGGGATCCGGCCGAGTCGGACATCGACCGGCGGGCGGCGACCAACGTCCCGGCAGGCCGGCCGGGACGGGGACTGTCCCGGGAGAAGCTGCACTTCCTGTCCGCGCTGCCCCGAGTCGATGCGGTGACCGCCGCCGAGACCGTCGGCGCCGGAGTGGCCGACGCGGTGATGCGGATCCGGGGCGCGTGGCAGGGCCGTCCCGCGCCTCGGGTGCGGCTGTTGCCCGAACAGATCCCCTACGAGCAGCTGCCCGCCCCGGACGCCGCGCAGCCGCACCGGATTCCGATCGGGATCAACGAGGCCGAGCTGGCCCCGGTGTACCTGGACTTCGCCGCCGAGCCGCACTTCCTGTGCTTCGCCGACGGGGAGTCGGGCAAGACCACCCTGCTGCGGACCATCGCCCGAGGCATCGTGGCGCGTGCCACGCCGAAGCAGGCGCGCATCGTGCTGGTCGACTACCGCCGCACCATGCTCGGCTTTCTGACCTCCGAGCACCTCATCGGCTACGGCATGTCCACCGACGCGCTGAGCCCGATCATCGCCGACGTGGTGCGCTCGATGCGCAAGCGCCTGCCCGGGGCCGACGTCACCCAGCAGCAGCTGCGGGACCGCTCCTGGTGGACCGGGCCTGATCTCTACGTCCTGGTCGACGACTACGACCTGGTGGCCACCCAGGGGGGAGTGAACCCGCTGGCCCCCTTGCTGGAGTTCCTGGCCCAGGCCAAGGACGTGGGGCTGCACCTGGTCCTCACCCGGCGCACCGGGGGGGCCTCCCGCGCGCTCTACGAACCGGTGATCGCCAGACTGCGGGAGCTGTCCACCCCCGGCCTGCTGATGAGCGGCAGCAAGGACGAAGGCCCCCTGTTCGGCAACCTCAAACCCACTCCGATGCCACCCGGGCGGGGCACCCTGGTGGGACGCAAGGCCGGCCAGCAGTTGGTCCAGGTCGCCTGGCTGCCACCGGAGTGAGCCGCGTTCGCGGTTGCAACGTTCTGTCGACAAAGTGCTTACAGCAGGGAACCGACGTGACAGTGTTGGCGTCTCATCGTTGTCAAAAGCGTCAGATCCACTCAACCCCGAGGGGGTAGCAGGAGATGGGACAACAGTTCCAGACACAAGTCGAGCAGATGCAGGCCTCGGCAGCGCACGTAGATGCGGTAAATCAGAGCGTGCAAGGTCAGCTCTCCGCGCTGAGCAACCAGTTGGCCCCACTGGCCGGCGCCTGGCAGGGCCAAGCTTCGACTGCCTTTCACATGCTGATGGAGCGCTGGAACACCGATGCTCGCAATCTCAACGAAGCGTTGCGCAGCATCGGTGAGCAGATCCGGGGATCCGGCGCGACTTATGCCCAGGCCGACGCAACCGAGAACCAGACATTCTCCCAGATCAGTTCAGCGCTCGACTGAAGCGCGACTCGAAGCCCGATAACGGAGGGGATTAGCAGATGACTGACGGCAGGATTCAGGTCACATTCGGTGAGCTCGAGAACGCGCGCGGCTCGATCCAGACGACCTGGTCGAATATCAGCCGTGAGCTTGATGACCTCAAGAGATACCTTGCGCCGATGGTGGAAACCTGGACCGGTGAGGCATCGATCGCCTACCAGGCCCAGCAGGCCAAATGGGACCAGGCGGCCCATGACCTCAATCAGGTGCTGAACCAGATCGGCGTGGCCCTGGGCACCTCGAACGAGAACTTCCAGGCCGCCGAGAACGCCAACCGAGCCAGGTACGCGTAAGCGCAGCGTGCTAGTCGCCTGAAGGGTGCCCCTGGGCAAGACCAGGGGCACCCTTCAGCGTGTCATCGCCTACCTCAACGCCAGGCGTCGGCTAATTCAGTTCGATCCGCTGGTCATTCGGGGTGACGG
>JBOHHD010000437.1:0-5233 GCA_050700515.1 Pseudonocardiaceae bacterium | reverse complement strand
CCGCTTGCCCTTGTTCACGTCGAGCGCGACACGACGGACATCCTGCGGGAGTACCGCACTCGCCTGAACATGCTTAGTAGCCGGAATGAATTAACCTATCCAATATTCGGCGCGATGGTGTAGTTCCAGTCGTCATGGAACAGGTGTCGGGTGAGGGGTATCGATTTCTTCTGCTGGTCGGTGAGTTTGATTTTGGTGGGGTAGAGGCCGGGGTCGAGTTCGCAGCGGACGTTCAGGCCTGTGGTGGTTGTGGTATTGGCGACGAGATTGACGATGGTCTGGTATGTCTCGAGTGGTCGTCCACGCCAGTTGCGGGTGATTTGAGAGAACAGTCGATGCTCAATCTTATTCCATTTGCTGGTGCCGGGTGGGTAGTGGCAGACGATGATGTCCAGTCCGGTGTCGTCGGCGAGCTGGGCGAGTTCGAACTTCCAGAGCCAGGGGCGGTGTCCGTTGGATCCTCCGCCGTCGGCGGTAATGAGGATCCGGCGGGCGTCGGCGTATTTTTCTCTGCCCATCTGCTGCCACCATTTCTTGATGGTAGCTACGGCGAAGACCGAGGTGTCGTGGTCAATTCACACGGAGACCCAGGCACTGTTGTCGGCGGTTTCACGCGGTGGATGCGTCACCCGTTTTCCATAGCATAGCGTTGACTTTCTCGAAGGGTTTGCTCCAGCCGAGTGTTTGTTGGGGTCGTCCGTTGGGCTCGAAGGTGACCGCGTCGACACTAAAGTCCCGGTTTCACGGCAAGTCTTAGTCCGGTTACTGTGAGCGCTCTTGAGTTCTGACGGGAAAGACCCGATATCTGGGCAGAGCCGTTGATCAACCGAAGATCCATACCTCTGTCGAGCAAACAGCTTGATCACCTGTCTCGCGGGTTACACACGGGGTTGCAGTTGCGCGTTGTTCAGACCCGTCTGGAACCGTCCAGCACAGCGCCCATGCCCTGGTCGGGACGACTGCGGACGCACCGAGATCATGCATGGACGGACTCGTAATGAGCAGGTCCGGGGTTCGATTCCCCAAGGCGGCTCGCGGGTCAGGTCCCGTCCACTGCGCTGCGGACGGGGCCTGACTGATCTCCAGGTGACTAACCCGAATGACTACGCTGCTCCGGTCCGTCCTGGGACGGCGGGGTATCGGGTTACGTGGGGAGACATCCGCTCACGCACTGCCTCTTTGGGCTGCTCGGAGTCGACCGTGCAGCGGCTTACCTGCGGTGCGGCGAGATATCCGCCGCCCGAGCAGAACTCACGGACGTGCTCAACGGCGCTCGTGACAGCGAGGCACTGTTGTGAGGTCAGCTCAGCGATCGAATGATGTCCTGTGCGGGCAGTAGCAGGTGTAGTTGGTCCGAAGGGGAATCAAGGAACTCCGCCTGCGCCAGGTAGAACTGCCGAGCCGCGTCGTCTCGCGCGTGCAATAGCAGTGCGCGTATGCCCACGGAGTCGGCCAAGACCCGCGGTGCGCTTCAGGGCGTCAACGAGCAGGTCCCGTCCGAGACCGTATCCCTGCATGTCCCGGTCGACGGCCAGTCGCGCCAGCAGCGGGCACGGCACATGCCTCGACGCTCCCTTCACCACCGCAACGAGTGCCAACTCTCTGGCCACGCTCGACACTGCGATGGCGTAGTAGCCGACCACCCGCCCGTCGAGCACGGTGCCGTACGTGACGGTGTTGTTGGCTCGCTGGTTCTGCCAGGAATAGGGCTCAAGCCACTCGTCCAGCTCCGGTGCTCCGCTGTCGAATCCCTCCCGTACGTCCGCCTTCGCCGATTTCTGCGGTACGCATGGCTTGCCGGCCACACCTACTCCTCGTCAGCGAATGGCGATGGCTTGGCCAGCAGGCCACCCAGTCTCGGCAGGTCGCGAGCTGGCTGCTCCAACAGATGGTGGACTCATCCCACTGCGT
Organism: Pseudonocardiaceae bacterium; assembly: GCA_050700515.1. GTDB lineage: Bacteria > Actinomycetota > Actinomycetes > Mycobacteriales > Pseudonocardiaceae. Next base: position 3,322 of record JBOHHD010000437.1, on the reverse strand, counting down.
TGCTGTCCAGGTCTTTTACACTTATCTGCAAAGTTCAGGCAGAGACGGAAAGTTGGACCCTTTCAGATCAGGGAAGCGGCCGAACGCAAACCGAGGTTTCGTAGGCACACACGTGGCCTGCTTGACACCGCTTCTGAAGCACTGACACGCACTGGGCCTTTCCGTGCAATGAGATGTTGCGCGGAAAGGCCCAGTGTCAACTACCGCCACCGCCAGACGAAGAGGTAAAACCGTCCGTCGTTTCGCTGGTCGACGGTCACATTTTGCGGATCCGCAGGTAGCGACGGATATCCGGAACCGAACTCACTCCGAGAACGATCGTGCCACCGACGACGATCGCTGCCAGGATTGCTACGCTGTAGCCAAAGATTTCCATGATCCCTCTTCTGATTTTCGGCGGCTTAGCACCTCGACCGTGTCGAGGCGACTAGCCGCAGTGGGCGCTAATGTGGGATTGATGGGTTCAGGGGGGCAGCTAGCATGCGGACTGGTCATGCCGGGTACTGATGGCGCTCAGCCACCGGGACAGGGGATCCTGAGCGAGGATCGGCTCTACTCCAGTCGTAATACTCTCCGTCGCCCATAAGAAAACCCCGTGCTCATCGGGGTCCGCGTTGTTCGCAGACCACCCAACCGCCGGGTCTGGGGCAGCGTCATCACCCTAGCCCTCATGCCCGCGAACTGCTATAGGTCATCAGGAATCAGGTCCCATCCACCCTGGTGCGGACGGGACCTGGAGCAGCTGTGCCCTGAACGCGGCGAACTCTTCAGCGCGCACCGCGCCCGAGTCGCGCAACTCGGCATGGTGGCGAATCTGATCGACCAGATCAGATGTGGTCAAGGGGTACGAGGGAGTACGCCCTGCTTTCCCTCGGGAGGGTGGGGCGTTTCGTGCTCCGAATGACGGTTCTGGGCCTCCACAACAGCGATTCGACTCCGAAATGACACCCGACGTGGCCTGGAGTTGACCGCTGAGTAACTGTGGGGTGGCGTTAGGTTGGGGAGTCGGGCTTGACGATGGTGACCACCGGTTCGATGACGATCCGGCTGCGCAGGCTGTTGGCGATGAAACACTCCCGATGGGCGACGGCGGCCAGGTGGCGCACTCGATCCTCGGTGGCCGGGGCGCGGACGGTGATCCGGGGCCGCAACCGGATGTCGGTGATCCGAACCGGCCGATCGTCCGTCGGCATGACCGCCTCGGCGTCGTCCAGGTAGGCGAGGACGTCGATTCGTGCCCGAGCCGCGACCGCCAGGAAGGACAGCAACTGGCAGGACGAGGCCGCCATCAGCAGCAGCTGCTCGGGGTTCAGCTGCGCGGAGTCGCCGAGGAAGGCGGGATCCGCGCTCAGCTCCAGACCGTGCCCGGCCGGTAGTGCGGTAACCCGGTGGGTACGGCTGTAGGACCGGTAGCCACCGGAGGTGGACCCCTGCCACGAGCACTGCGCTGTGTACCGGTGAGTCCACAGGTCGGTCACGGCATCACCACATCTTGGTCGTGGCCACCTGCCGGGCCGTTCGGGCGAGTTCCTCGGCGTCGGTGCCGGGCCGGGTCTCCAGCGCGACGGCCAGTGGTAGGAGCCGCTGTCGGGCGGGCATCGAGCACAGCGGCACCACGGCGTCGATCGCCGAGCGGGCCAGCCCCAGCCCGCGCGGCTCCCCGGTCCGCACGTACAGCTCGGCCAGGGTGAGCGCGGCCATCGTCCGACTTCGGCCGTGGGCGTCACCGTAGGTGCGCACCGCGCTCGCGGCGAGTCGTTGTGCGGTATCGAGCTGGTGCAGGTCGATCTGGATCCAGGCGATCGTCAGGTCCATGCCCGCGCGCTCGAACTCGTCGTGGGGTGCCCACCCGTCGTGCGCCTTGGCGAGGTAGCGCCGGGCCTGTTGGGAGTCGTTCAGCAGGGTGTAGGCGGTCGCGGAGTTCCGGTTCAACCGGGCGTCCAGCGTCGGTATTCGCGGGTCGTCGGTGCGCAGCGTCGCCGGTGTGGACTTGCCGGGCCCGAACGCCTCCAGCGCGCATTCCCCGAGCTGAAGCACCTTCAGTGCGTCACCTGGGTGCCCCACTCGCAGTTGTGTTGTGCCGGCGTGCCACGCCGCGTTGGCGATCCCGTAGGCGTCCCCGGCCTCATCGGCGATCTGCAGGGCGCGGGTGAAGTGCCCGGTGGCGTCCACGCCCGAGTCGTGACAGGCCCACCCGGCCTCGGTGTGCAGCTCCGCCAGCGCGCAGCCCAACTGTGCCGTGACCGCATCCGGGGCGGCAATCCCCAGCCACCGGGTGTACTGCCGCGCGGCGGCACTGAACAGATCACCCTGTCCGCCGTACTGGCGGTTCAGCCCACGCAGCCGTTCGGTGACCGCTTCGACGGCGCGCACGTGGCCCATGGTCAGCCGGGACAGCAGTGGCTCCCGCCCTGAACGCGGCAGGGCCAGTTCGGCCACCTCACCCATCCCCTTGACGACCTGGCCGAGGGCCGCCAAGGAGGTGGCCGCGATGAGGGCTCGCCGTTTCACCTCGTCGTCCACCTCCGGGTCCGGGTCGCCCTCCTCAGTAGGGTAGGCGCCGCCCTCGCCCGGAACATCTTTCAGCAATCGCAGCAACGGCCGCGGCACCCCGAGCCCGTCCGCGATGCGCTCCAGCACCCCCACGTCCCGCACCCGGCGATCCCCGTGCATGATCTCCGAGACCTCGGACTGGGACTGCCCGGTGCGCCGGGCGATCTCCCGCTGGGGGACACCACTGCGGTACAGAATCCCGTACACGGCGCCGATATCCCGCTCAGCGAGCGCCGCACGCGCCTCAGCCCGGGTGTACCACGGCGACGCGGCACCGTCGTCGGCGTTCGGCAACCCGCTGGCGACGTCGTCGTCATGGCCATCACTCATCGTGGTGCACCGCCCTCCCTCGATGTGTGACCGCGCGCACCGTAGCGCACCCGAGTTTGACCCTTTAGCACGGACACGCACGTGACTCATATCGGGAGTCGCGAGCCCGTCACGGCCACTCAGGAGCTTGTCATGACCGCGCATTGATGGACCGGTCGAGTCTGATGTCGCGCCCGGGCTGTGCTGGGCGACGTTGTTCGGAGAGGATGCCCCAGTGTCGTGCCTTATAGTTGAGCTGCCTGTTTCATCTGGGGCGAGCGGGTGGTCAGAAAACTCAGCGGCGATGGTCGCAACGGCTGCTGCGGGCTGGTCGGGGATGTTGCTCGGTCCGGTGCGGCTGTCTGGAGGGCTCGTCCACCCGGTGGTCGAAATTCTTCCCGCAGGCATGGATCGCCTGTCCGCTGGTCCAGGCCCCGAGCTGGACCGTTCGACATTGACG
>JBOHHD010000436.1:0-6536 GCA_050700515.1 Pseudonocardiaceae bacterium | reverse complement strand
GTTGCCCTGCGGGTCATGATGGGCGAACCCGAACGCCCGCCAGGTCCGGTCGAGGACGTCGGCCGGTTTCGGGCACCGCAGCGGCGCCGCCGCCACCCCGTCCGGGATCGGCTCCTCGAACTCCACCACGGCCAAATCCGCCAGCTGGTGCGCGGCGTGGCGCACCTGGGTCGCGCGCCGCCGGGTGGCCGACGGGTCCTCGGCCATCGGAAACACCACCCACAGCTCGGGCCGCAGCCCACCCGAGGCCGCGACGACGTGCGCCGAGGTCAACACCCGCCGCTCGTCGATCACCACGGCGGTTCCGAGCGGAGCGAAGTCCTCCGCTGACTTATGGATCGCCGCGATCCATGTCGGGTTCGGTGCGGCGGTACCGGCCATGACCAGGCTCAGGTCGCGACGGCTGGTCGCGGCGCCCAGGTCAAGGTGATCTCGAAGTTGCCCTCGGTGGCGGCCTTGGCGACCAGCCAGTTCGCCGTCCCGCTCACCTTGATCCCGAACTTGACCTCGATCTGATCGGGCGCGGCCTCCCGTACCTTGTCCAGCACCGCCCGCGCGCCCTCGACCGCCGGGGTCACCGCCTCCCGCATCCGTCCCACGATCTCGTCCGGACCCACCGGCCGGAAATCGTCGCTCGGCTCGATCTCGAATCGGACCACCGTCTCGTCGTCCAGTGCGTAACCGACCACCGCCGTCATCGACCGGATCTCTCCTCACGCAGCAGCTGGCCCGACTCCTGGGGGATTGCCGGTAACACCCCCACCGATAAGGCACGAAAGTACCGCTCAGCACCGTAACCGGGCCAACACGGGCAGGTACCGCGAAACCTTGGTTCCGCTTCGCTTTGTGGCTCGCTCCACTGCCCGTGGGCGACGCAGCGGCGCCGGAATGCTTCACGTTCGATGGCCGCGCCCCAGGTCAAGTCTCGTGAATCGGATATTCGAGCAGGACAGCGTCCGGTACGGCCGCTGGATTGATCAGTCCTGCCAGGGGCGCAGAAGGTGGACGCCGGTGGGCTGAAAGTGGGCGATGTTGCGGGTCACCACCTGCAGGCTGTGTACCAGCGCCGTCGCGGCGATCAGTGCGTCGATGCCGCCGATCTTTGTGCCGGCGGTCTCCGCGTGGGCAAGCAGGTGTCCCCACTGGTCGGCGACCGCGGTGGTGACGGGAAGGATTCGGTCACTGAAGCGGTCGGAGAGTTCGTCGGACAACCAGCGGTCCAGGCGGTCGCGTCGGCGTCCGTCGGCGAGCCGTTCCACACCCTTGCGGATTTCGCCCAGGGTGATGACGCTGAGGTAGGTGCGGTTTTCGTCGACCTGGTCGAACCACCGGACTACGCCGGGGTCTGGTCGTGGCTTGACCCATTCGGAGATGGCGTTCGTGTCGAGCAGGAACCTCATAGCCCGACGTCGCGAGCGGGGATCTCCACGCGGTCGATCTCAAGTTCGGAGTCACGCAGGGGAGAGGCGGCCAGGAACTCGGCAAGGTTTCCGGACCGCTTGGTTTTCCGCTGCCATTCCTCGATCGACACCACGACGGCGATCTCCTCGCCGCGCCGGGTGATGGCCTGCGGGCCATCGTTGATCACGCGCTCGAGCAACTCGCTGAGTCGAGCTTTGGCGTCGGCGACGCTCCAGGTTTGGTCGTGTGGTGCTTCCGGCATCGCGACCACCTCCCGATGTCCGGGATAGTCATGCCGACTGTCCTGCTCCCAAGGCGGGTCGTGGGTGACTGCAAGAAACTCGGCTGCCCGGCTCCCGCGCCTCACCAGCGTTCTGCGGCATCATGGATCAGCGTTATGCTGATTTGAGATGCAGCGTTCTGTCGATTAGGCTGGTTCGGTGCAGCCGCTGATCCGCCGGAACCTGGTCCCGGTCGTGCGGGAGATGCTTGCCGGGTTCCGGCTCGTCGTGCTCGGGGGAGCCCGCCAGACGGGCAAGTCGACACTGGTGGACGAGCTGCTGGGGCTGCCCCGCTCGGCCCGGTTCACCCTCGACGATCCCGGTGTACGGAGGTTGGCCAGCTCCGATCCGGTCGGTTTTCTCCAAGCGTTGCCCCGGCCGTCGGCCATTGACGAGTTCCAGCGAGCCGGCCTGGACCTGCTGCTGGCGGTCAAGCAGACCGCGGACCGCGACCGCACCCGAGGCCAGTTGCTGCTCACCGGCTCGGCGAGCTACCTGGCCGCTCGTGGCGTCACCGAGACCCTCGCCGGCCGAGCCGGGCGGAGCGTGCTGTGGCCGCTGTCGGCCGGCGAGCGACGCGGGCGACGCGAGACGTTCGTGGACCGGCTCTTCGACGCCGCCGCGTGGCCGCCGCCCGCCGAGCAGACCCCTTCTCGAGCCGACCTCATCGACTGGATACTCGAGGGCGGCTACCCCGAGCTCGTCACCGAGGCGCTCTCGGCGCGCCAGCGGGGCAGATGGTTCGACTCCTATATCGCCGATGTCGTATCCCGCGAGGCCCTGCGCCCTCTCGCCGACGTCCGAGGGGAACTCGAATTGAGGCGGGTCCTGCGGCTGCTCGCGGCGCGGACCGCGCAGGAGCTGGTCATCACAGACCTGGCCCGCGACGCCGAGCTCGATCGCGCCACCGCCACCTCTCACCTGGCCCTGCTGGAAGCCCTCTTCCTTGTCGTGCCGCTCCCGGCGTTCGCGACCAGCGCAACGACGCGGGCGAAACGCCGCCCGAAGATCCTGGTCACCGACCCGGGCCTGGCCGCCCATCTGGCCAACGCCGGGCCGGGCACGTTCGGCCCGTCCGGCGATGCCCACCTTGCCGGAGCGCTGTTCGAGACGACCGTGCTCACCGAGATCGCCAAGCAGGCCACCTGGAGCGAGCATCTCGTCGACCTCGCGCACTTCCGAGACCGCAACGGCCCGAAGGTCGGCCTCATCGTCGAGGACCGCCGCACCGGCGCGCTCGCCGGTGTCGAGGTCAAGCTCAGCGCCTCCGCTACCGCTCGGGACGCCCGACACCTCGCGTTGTTGCGCGACGGGCTCGGGACGAGGTTCACCGTCGGCCTCGTGATCCACACCGGGGCACAGTCGCTGCCCCTCGGCGAGCGGCTCTGGGCGGTTCCGATCACGGCCCTGTGGCGCGACGACGCCTGATCGCCGCGTTCGCGTTGAACTCGCGGACCCGCGCAGTCCGAATGGCGCCCGAACATCGCCTGCGGCGACAGCGACCCCACGGTCGACGAGGTGCTCGGGTAGACCGGCCTGTGCACCGTGCCAGCGCACCCATACTGACTCGGCGGGGAGGGCGGGATGCCCGGATGGTTGCTGGAGAGCGTTTAAGCGGTTACTGGCCTGGGCGATTACCGGGCAGTGTTGTCGGGAGGGCGGCGGCGGAGATGGGTGGCGAGCCGGTGGTCGAGGTCGCGCAGTTCCGGTGAGCTGGGATGTAGGGGCCGGAGTTGGTGGTGCAGGCTGCGTAGGCGTTCGGTGGTGATGGTCGAGTCGAGGTCGGCGGCGCTGCGCAGGGCGTCGCGGCCGAAGGCGGCGGCCTGTTCCAGGTTGCGGGCCTGGAGGTGGGTGAGGGCCAGGTCGATCTGGCTCACGCACAGCCCGCGAACCCGCCAGGGCTCGGCATTGTCCAGTGCCATGGTGCCGAATCGGAGAGCCTGGTCGGTGTCACCGATACCCAGCAGGCTCCGGGCGAGGTCGACGCCGAAGGCGGTGACAACGTAGTCTCCGGCTGAGTCCTCGGGGGTCAGAGTTTCGTAGCAGCGCTGAGCAGCCAGCGCCGCGTGGCGGGTCTCACGGACGTCGCCGAGCAGGGCGAAACCGCGGGCCTCCACCGCGTGGAGTTTGGCGGCCAGCACGGGGGTGGCGGCGTCCTCGGCGATGGTCAGCCCGGCCCGGGCGAGGGCCACTGCCTGACGACTGTGCCGTGTGGTGTCCTGGCCGGCGGGCTGGTGCTCCCCGATTCGAGCCGTGAGCCGACCCGCCTCGTGCAAGATGTCGGCGGCCGTGTATCGGTCTCCGGCCCGCATGGCCAGTTCGAGCGCCTGGATGTGGTAGCGCTGCGCCAGGGCATGGCGTCCGATATCGCCGGACATCCAGCCGGCCGTCTGGGTGGCCTGTGCAAGGGCGGATAGCAGGGCTTTGCCGGTCTTTTCGGTGTAGCTGCCGTGCAGTAGCCGGTTGGCCTGCCCGTTCAGCAACTGCACCAGCTGTCCACGCACCCGCCCCGACCCGTACTGGCGACCCAACCTGCTGAGGTAGGTGACCTGGTCGCCGAGTACCGCCACGTCGGCCATCCCCACCCGCTGACCGCCCGCTCGGGCGGTGCTCGACGCAGGGGGCGCGGTCAGCGCGACCAGCGCAGGCTCGGCAAAGGCGGCCACGCTGAACGCGGAGCCGAGCAGGAGTTTGCGCCGGCGCATATCCCTTCCCGTCAGCTCGACGATCGTACGGACTGCGCCCTCCAGTGTGCCTGACCAGCGCAGCCCGTCGTAGGGATCCTCGACCGGCGGGAAGTTGTCGATGAAACCGCATTCGGTGATGGTGACCTCGCGCTGTAACCGCCCGGCCAGCACTGCGGCTACCAGTCTTGGTGTCGGCCAGTGCGGCTGGGAACCGTCGAGCATCCGTCTGACCGTCGTGGTGCTGGTGCCCAGATGTATTCCTTCTCTGGCTGCGGCGACCACTACCGCTGCGGCCAGCGCGGTATGGCTTATCTCGGCTTCCTCGAGCAACTCGTGCAATTCGGTGTTCGTGACCACCCTGGTCATCGCCCCTCGCTGTGGTATCCGCCCCACTACTGATGGGCGTCGATAGTGGACCGCCGACCAGTCCATGGGAAGCCTTCCGGCGAAGTAGGAGACAAGTAGGACCCGCGACGTCGATCCAGCAACGTCATTGTGAGCTTGACCCAACAGCGCGGAAGTACGGACGCGCATAACCTTGGTGATCCGCCGCAGCACGGGCAAGGCCGCTGAGGTTGTGGTGTTTATCCGTCAGGTGATGCGTACCGCCAACAGTCCTGCGGAATGTCCGACGATCAGGCATCCAGCGTTGAACCTCGCGAGGGTAAGTGCCTCATAGTGGATCGGGATTACCCGGCGCGGAAGGCCGGTGCTGGGGTCCCAGATCCGGAGGGTGCGGTCGGCGCTAACGGAGGCTAGGAGCTCGCGTCCGTCCACCCGCACCACACACACCCCATTCACCCCGCTGGTGTGCCCCTCCAGGATTGCGCGCTCCAACCGAGGTGGGGGGTTCGCCCACAGGCCCCGGTAGGGGGCCTTGCGCCGGTGATGACGGAACGCTGTGTCGAGGCCGTCGAATGCCTCGGTCACGCTGAGCAGGGCCAGCCGCTCGGGAGGGTCGGCGACGATGGCTCGGGGAGTCAACCGCAGCAGGTGAGCTCGCTGGGAGCCGGTGGGGGTGTGGGTATGAGCTGCGGTGGGAATCAGTCGGCGGAGGTCGGCGTGCAGGACGTACGTGCTGTCGGCGAGCAGCTCGTCGATCATCTTGGCGCGCAGGGCGTGGCCGGGTAGCGAGCGCAGCAGGTAGGCCGGAACCCGATCCCAGCCGAGCCGAGCACCTCATCGGTGAAGGTGAAGTCCTCGGCTGACTCATGAATCGCCGCCATCCCTGTGGGACTGCTGGCAGCGCCCCCACCAATAGGGCACAAAAGTACCGGTTCGCCCCGTCACCGAACCGACACGGGCAGGTACCGCGAAAACCTCAGCTCTGTCGGTCGGTGCGCAACGCCGGTCCAGGTCCGTACCGGACGCTCTGGCCCCGGGTCTGATCGGAGATGCGCACCAGGACATTCCGCTCGACGAGATCGCGCAGGATCGCCGAAGCTCGATGCACGTCCACATCGAACAGATTCTGCACGGTTCGATTGTTGATCGAGCCGTACTCGGTGAGATGCTCGATGATCTTCCGGTCCCGTTCGGTGCTTGGCGCACGGTGATACGCGACAGCCGAACCGAGTTCGGCCAGCACCGGTTCCCGCAGGCGGTAGTCCGGTTGCCGTCGGTGTGACGAGCCGGCGGTCGGTTCGAGCAGTGGCTGCTCACCCTCGCTGAGCCTGCGCAGCAACAGTTGCGCGTCCAGCGCTGGGCGCTGGATCTCCACCGCCACGGCCGGGGCGTTCACCGCTCGCCGCCGTCGCAGCATCCCGAGCACCAGCAGCACGTCCAGATCGTCCCGATCCCGGTACGGCAGAGTGTTGACGAACCGCGCGATACGGATGTTGGGCTCGTCCGCGACGAACGTCACCGAGACCTGGTCCCGGTCCTCGACGATGCGCGGCGGCGTGCGCCCGAAACGGAGCATCTCCCGGTACATCCGATCGATCCCCGCCCCCACCTGCTCAACCAGCCCGAGGTGGCGGAACGCGGTGAACAGCAGCCGGAACCGGGCTCGGTGTGGGTGGCGAAGAATGTTCTGTGGTGTCACGCCGGCGACCAGTGGACCCGGCGAAGTCACCGTCAACCAGTCGGACGAGTGCTCCACCTGGATCGGCCGACCGGTTCGGTGGTCACCGTGCACGGCGGCGTTCAGCAGTGCCTCGCGCACGGC
>JBOHHD010000435.1:0-12075 GCA_050700515.1 Pseudonocardiaceae bacterium | reverse complement strand
ATGTCGAACCGCTCTTCCGTCGTGTGGATGAAGGGGTTCGACAATGGGCAACAGTAGTGGGCGTGACGTGGCGTGGGTACAGCTCATCAGAGAGATCATCGGATCGTGGCCGCTGGTTCTGCGTGCGACGGTGCTGGTGCTGGCCTGCACTCCGGTAGCGGCCGTGGTGACTCTGGTGCTTCTCACCGTCCGGTGAGGAACCCCGCCCTTAGTACGGTTCCGGTCGTGGTGTCGGCCTGTGCCGGGTTCGGCCGGCCGCGTCGCCAGGGTCGCTGACGGCGTCGACGGTATGGAGCACGTCATTACCCCTCACGAGCGCGCAGGAGCACGGTGACTTTTCGATCTTGCGGCGCCTCGGGCCGGTGTCCATCCCGCTTGCCCGTCGAGACGTAGGGTGAGAATCTCATCGCGCGTCGCGGCGGCTGTGGCGGCAGTGATGTTTCTGATGGCGGCGGTTCTGTGGTGGCTCCGGGTCGGAGCGGGAGGCGAGCGCGAGCCCGGGGTGGACCCGTGCCCAGCGACGCGTTCGCGCAGTTGCTGCTCCATCGCCGCGACCTGTTCGCGGCCACGACACACCCCCTCCCCGAGGCGGCGTCAGCCGGCTTCGTCGCGATGTTGGTGAGGTCTTCGAACTGTTGGATGCCACGAACCAGACTGTGATCACCATCCCTGCGGTGCGGTGGCGACAGGGCACTCGACGGAAGGAGATCCAGCAACGGCTGGATCTCATGGTGGGCCGGCTGGACCGCTGGAGCAGGCTCAGCACCGCATCGAGGACACCAAACAGGAGCAGAACGCCAAGCTGGATGCGATCGAGTGACGAATTTTGGCAGGGTGCAGACGTCGGCTTTCCAGCCTACAACCGTCGGCGAAAATGCCGATGGTGAACGCGACGTACACGGTGCCTGGGCGGGCTACGCACATGTGAAATCGGCTAATCATAAGGTATTCGGACGTTGCGCGGTGAAGTTGCGGTTGACCAGGCCGCCGGTTAGTCGGACGGCTCCGGTAGCGCCCTGTTGGGGTTCACGTCCTGGTTTCTGAAGCTTCACGTGCCTCTCCAAACGGCTTGACGTCGACATCCAAGTCCTTCGGCAGGGTGCCGGTTCTGGTCAGCCGCCACGTAGGTGCTGCCCGGTGCCTGAACCACGCCGCTGCCGCACGTCCCGCCGGCCTTATCCCCGCCGGATCGCTGAGGCACCCAGTACCATCGCCCCGCCCACCATCACGGCGGGCCATGCCCAGGCTTTGCGTTCGGCGATGGCGTCTTCGCACGCTTTGGCCCAGGAGTGGTTCGGGACCATCTTGTCGGCGGGTTCGACCCCGCGCTGCATGAAGGCGTTGTAGCGGGACAAGGCCTCGCTGCATGACATCGGGATCCTTGAGTCCACGGTCACCGGTGTCTGCAGGCCACCGATACCGAGACCGAGGATGACCACGGCGACGCCGAGGATGAACCAGCGTGCGGAGATCATGGTTTGCCCCTGTGAAGTGGTGTCGCCGGGTTCGTCGCGCCGTGCCGCCACGGACGATTATGCCGAGCGGAAGATCCCGGTGCGTGCTGCCACGGGAGTGTGTCCCGGTGGGGCGTGACCGTGCGGTCAGCCACCTCGATGAGCAGGGTTCGGCTCGACGGCTACCGCTGGAGCGGAGTCGGTGTACCGAGCCACATACCGGGCGGTGTCGTCCCCGTCCAGATGGGCAAGATTGGGTGCGCCCGGCACGAAAGTGACAGTTTGAGAAATATGATGCCCGATCAGGTGATATTTATCCTCTGGAAGGTCAAAATCGAGTAGAGACGACACCATTGGGTGTCCACTGCAAAGCTGGCACGCGACCGGCGAATCCCTTAAAAGGCGATAACCTTATCTTTCCCGCTTAACGTGTTGCGGACGGCGTTCCCCTGTTCTTGTAGTGACTGGGATGGGTGTGGTACTCGACGCAGCCTGACAAGGGCGAACGACGGGTTGAGGATCACGGATACACAAAATGGGCCAATTCGCTCGGCCGGCTCTTCAGCGATGCGGCTGTGCCGTCCAGGTCGGTAACAGTCGAGCTGGACGGTTCCGCGTCGAAGCCACTTCCGTCCAGCTCGAAGGAGATCCGGTTGCCGTCCGGTACCACTATCGGTAGAGGATCACCGAGTTGACTGTATTGGCCCTTCTGTGGCTTACACTGAAAACGTGACAGGCTCATCGCAAATCTCGTCGCGGGTCGCGGTGGCTGCGGTGGTAGTGGTGTTGCTGATGGCGGCGGCCTGTGGTGGCTCCGGATCGGGGCGGGAGTCGAACGCGATCACGGTCTGGACCCTGGAGAACCTGCCGGAGCGGCTGGCCGCCCAGCAGGCCATCGCCGCCGAGTTCGGCCGGGTCACCGGGGTCGCGGTGGAGGTGGTGGGGATTGATGAGAACCAGTTCAACCAGCTGGTCATGTCCGCTGCCGCATCGGGGAGGCTGCCGGATGTGGTCGGGGCGCTGTCACTGGCGGGGGTGCGCTCGCTCGCGGCGAACGAGTTGCTCGATATGCGGGTTCCCGGCGCGGTCGTGGCGAATCTTGGTACCAGTACCTTCTCCGAGCGGGCGCTCACCCTGACCCGCGACGGCACAACTCAGCTGGCCGTGCCCAGCGACGCGTTCGCGCAGTTGCTGCTCTACCGCCGCGACCTGTTCGCCACGGCTGGGCTGCCCGAGCCGCGGAACTATGCCGACATCACCGCGGCGGCGCGTGCGCTGCACACCGGCGAGGTCGCCGGGTTCGTCGGATCGACAACACCGGGTGACAGTTTCACGCAACAGAGCTTCGAGCAGCTGGCCCTGGCCAACGGTTGCGAACTCGTTGACGCCAGCGGCGAGGTCAGCCTGGACAGCTCTTCGTGCGTCGCCGGCTTCGCCTTCTACGACAACCTCATCCGCAACTACTCGGTGGTGGGTACCCAGGACTCGGACACGACCAGGGCCACCTACTTCGCGGGGAAGGCCGCGATGATGATCTGGTCGTCATTCATCCTCGACGAGCTCGCCGGGCTGCGCGCCGACGCCGCGCCCAGCTGCCCGCAATGCGTTGCCGACCCCCGGTTCCTGGTGGACAACACCGGCATCGTCACCGCGATATCCGGACCGGATGCCGTGGCGCCGGCGGAGTTCGGCGAGGTGGTGTCGTGGGCCGTGCTCGCCGACGCGTCCACCGAACCAGCGCGCCGATTCGTCGAGTACATGATGAGCGATGGCTACCTCGACTGGCTCGCCTTCGCCCCGGAAGGCAAGTTCCCGACCCGCGCCGGCACCCAGGCGAACCCCCGGGAGTACGCCGAGGCCTGGCGCACCCTGCCGGCGGGTGTGGACACCAAGGCGCCGCTGACCAGCTTCTACCCGCCCGAGGAGCTCGACGCGCTGGCCGCCAGCGTGGACAGGCTCAGCCGCTGGGGCATCACCCAGGGCGAGGCAGGGCTGATCGGCGCGATGGCCGGTGAGCTGCCGGTGCCTCAGGCGATCAGTGCCATGACCAGTGGTGAGGTGGAGCCGTCGGAGGCGGCGGAACAGGCCGCCGAGGCCGTCTCCGAGATCCAGGACTCCCTGCGGTGAGGCCGCGATGAGGAGATCTACCCCGACCCGACGCGTTGGGCGCTCGCTGCGGGCCCGGACACGAGCCCAGCGTGACGCCCGCGCGGGGCGGACGCTGCTCGCGCCGACCCTCATCGTCGTCGTGCTCGTGATCGTGGTTCCGATCGCCTGGACGATCGTGCTGGCCTTCCAGGATCTCCGCCTGATCGATCTTCGACGCCGGGGGCTGTTGGGCGACTTCACCCTGGACAACCTCACCGGCGTGTTCACCTCGCCCGGGTTCTACAACGCGCTGACCACCACGGTGCTGTACTCCGTGGTCGGCACGGTCGCCTCGATCGGCATCGGGCTGACGGCGGCGCTGGCGTTGCGCGGCCGGTTCCGAGGGCGCGCCGTGGCGCGGGGGTTCATGCTGCTGCCCTATGTCGCTCCGGTGGTGGCGGTGACGTTCGTCTGGCAGACGATGCTGAACCCGCAGTTCGGCATCGTCAACGAGATCGGCACCTCGGTCTTCGGTTGGACGAACCCGATCGCATTCCTGACCCAGCGCTCGGCCGAGGTGTCCGTCTTCGGGCTGGAGTTCGACGTTCCGGTGGCCCTGCTGACCGTCATGGCGTTTCAGGCGTGGCGATACTTTCCGTTCGCGTTCCTGTTCCTCACCGCGCGCATGGCTGCCATCCCGGAGGAGCTGGAGGAGGCCGCGCGGATAGACGGCGCGACACCGACCCAGCGGTTCCGATACGTGATCTGGCCACAGCTGCTGCCGGTGATCGCACTGCTGGCGGTGCTGCGATTCATCTTCACCTTCAACGAGTTCGATGACATCTACCTCCTCACCGGGGGTGGGGCGGGCACCGAGGTGGTCAGCGTCCGGGTCTACGAGTTGCTCACCGCGCGTGGTGACATCGGGGCGGCCTCGGCGCAGGCGCTGGTGCTCTCGCTCGTGCTCGTCATCCTGCTGGGAATTTATTTCCGCTTCTTCGGCCGCCATATACAAGAGGCGTAATGGTCCAGACCGATCAGTTCCGGCCGACTGTGTCCACTCCTTCACGACGTCGCTGGAACCGCGACGCCGTGGAGACCCGCATGTTCCGGGTTCTGCGCTGGGTGGTGATCGCCGTGCTGTTGCTGGTCACCGCGTTCCCCCTCTACTACATGATGATGCTGTCGCTGCGCAGTCTGGATCAGGTGGTGCTGCGGCCGGGTGTGCTGTGGCCCGTCGAGTTCGATATGTCCACCTATGTCTCCGTGCTGACCTCGGTGGACGAGGGCGGCCAGGGCTTTCTGGTGTTCCTGCGCAACAGCTTCGTGATCGCCGTGCTCACCGTCGCGGTGACGCTGCTCGCGGCGATCCCCGGTGCCTACGCGATCAGCCGGCTGCGATTCGCCGGCCGCCGGCAGGTCAGCGCGCTGTTCCTGGCCGTCTACCTGTTTCCGGCCATCCTCCTGGCGGTCCCGCTGTTCGTCTTCTTCGCCCGCATCGGGCTGCGCGGGTCGCTGGTGGGGCTACTGATCGTCTACGTCGCGCAGACCGTGCCGATCTCGATCTACATGCTGCGTAACTACTTCGAGACCGTGCCGGTGTCGCTGGAGGAGTCCGCGGCGATCGACGGTTGCTCGCGGTTCCAGATCATCCGCTGGATCAGCCTGCCACTGGCGCTGCCCACGCTGATGTCCACCGCGCTGTACGTTTTCATGATCGCATGGAACGAGTTCCTGTTCGCCCTGCTATTCCTTGCCGAGGATCGGGACCGCTGGACGGTCTCGCTCGGGCTCTCCCAGCTCGCCGGCAGCATCGAGATCCCCACGACGGTGTTGATGGCCGGTTCGGTGCTGCTGACGCTGCCGATCATCGTGATCTTCTTCCTCGCCGAGCGGATGCTTGTCGAGGGCCTGACGAGCGGAGCCGAGAAGGGATGAACCCAGGATGAGCACTGCTTCCTATGACGGTGTGTCCCGGATCTACCCGGGTAGCGATCGCCCCGCCGTTGACCACCTCGATCTCCAGATCGACGACGGGGAGTGCGTCGTGTTGGTCGGGCCTTCCGGCTGCGGCAAATCGACATCGCTGCGCATGCTTGCCGGGCTTGAGGACGTCGACGCCGGAAAGCTCATGATCGGGGATCGCGATGTCACCCACCTCGCCCCCAAGGATCGTGACATCGCGATGGTGTTCCAGAATTACGCCCTCTACCCCCACATGTCGGTGGCCGACAACATCGGCTTTGCGCTCAAGGTCGCCGGTGTCGGCAAGACGGAGCGTATGCGCCGGGTGCGCGAGGCCGCGACCCTGCTGGACCTGCAAGAGCTCTTGGACCGTAAACCCAGAGCGCTGTCCGGAGGGCAACGGCAACGAGTGGCGATGGGCCGCGCCATTGTGCGGGAACCACAGGTATTCCTGATGGACGAGCCGCTGTCCAATCTGGATGCCAAACTGCGCGTCTCGACCCGCAGTCAGATCGCCGCGCTGCAACGCCGGCTGGGCATTACCACGATCTACGTCACCCACGACCAGGTCGAGGCGATGACCATGGGGGACCGGGTGGCGGTGCTCGACCGCGGTGTCCTGCAGCAGGTCGACGTCCCGCGCCGGCTCTACGACCAGCCGGCCAATGTGTTCGTCGCAGGCTTCGTCGGCTCTCCGGGGATGAATCTCATCAAGGTCCCCATCGTGCCCGACGGTGTGCGCCTGGGCGACCACGTCGTCCTCCTGGACCGCGCGACATTGGTGCGGATCGGCCACGATTCCGAGGTCATCCTCGGCGTACGTCCGGAGTCCTGCCATCCAGCAACCCAAGACGGCCCCGAGCTCAGCGTTCGTGTCCAGCTGGTCGAAGAACTCGGCGCCGATGCATACCTCTACGGCACAGCCGCTCTGGGGCAGGATCACCACACGGACATCGTCGCCCGCATCGACCCCCACAGTGCCCCGGCCAAGAATGCCATGGTCCGGTTGACGGTGGACACCACGCGAATACACGTATTCTCCGCAGGCAGCGGCCGGCGATTGTCAAGCTGATCGGGATCTTCGTATTACCCACTCTCGGCATGCCACCCGAAGGGTCCGGTGTACGGCCCGGAGTACCGCGCATACCGCACTCCGGTCAGGTCGAGCAGGAGGTGCCGTGCCGCCACGGGGACGAGCGTAAGCCTGTGGCTGCCTACGCCGGCGCAGCAGCCGTTCCGTCCGTCGTGGCGCTGGTCCTGGTCAACGTCGGTCCCCAGATCGACCACCAGCAAGGCTGCGGTCATGATCCAGAATGGTCCGATGGGCTGTCTGCGGCGGCCGATGCGCTCGATCGTCAGCATTCCCACCACGGCACCGAGCACGGCGATGCCGTTGGCGGCGATGGTGCTCGCCCGGGTATCGGTCAGCTCCGCGGCGAACAGCTGCCGCCACCGGATACCGGGCCTCTCCGAACCATATTCCTCGTGGTGGAAGTAGGCCTCCCCGCCGAGGTACCGGTCGATGGGGCGAACTCGGCGAGCATCGCCGCACCGATGGCGTACTCCGCCCCGATCGCGACGCCCAGCAACAACCGCGCGATGAACAGCTGCCACGGACTGGTCACCAGTCCCTGTGCCACTCCCAGGACGACGAAGGCGGCGATGTCGATGATGAACATTCGGCGGCGGCCGAAGCGGTCGGTCAGATAACCGGCGAAGACAACCGGCGAGGGGAGAGCTGAGGAAGATACCGATCAACGTGGACGCGCCGATCAGCCCGGTCCGGACCGGTGAGATACCCGACCCGGTCGCAATCAGCGGGAGGACCACGCTGAGCACGCCCAGGTCGTAGCCGTCAAGCCCCACGCCGTGGCCAGAGGCAGGCGACGCGGAAAGCCCTGGGGGCGGCTCGGCATCTGGACCTCTCGGGAAAGGGTGCTGCGCTCCAGGATCTTGGATGGTCCTCCGGTGAGGAATGTAGCTGCCCTCCACCGCCCCCGACCTGACCGCCTGATCGGTTGCGCACCCCAAGGTGACACGATCGTGGTACCTCGCTCGACCGGCCCGGCCCCGCTGCACGAGGTTCTCAACCTCGTGCCGGACATGGCCGAATATAGTATCGGTGTTCGTTCAGTGGCCGACCCGTCGCCGGTCAACACTGCTGAGGAGGGTATGGGGCGCATCGTATTGCCGCTGGCTCTGTTCAGCGAGGGGGAAGGCACCTACACAGCTGAACGTGCCGCGCATGCTCGTGCCGTCCTTGAGTATGAGGCTTCTCCGGGTAAAAGATTTGTCGATACTTTCTTCCAGGAGGGAATCCAGTGAATATGCAGGTCGAAACGCTCGAATTCGAGGCCGAGGCACGTCAACTCTTGCAGTTGATGATCCATTCGATCTACTCGGACAAGGAAATTTTCCTGCGCGAGCTCATCTCCAACGCCTCCGACGCGTTGGATAAATTGAGATTGGAAGCATTCCGCAACAAGGATCTGCAGGTGGATACCTCTGATCTCCACATAGACATCGAGGTTGACGAGGAGCAGCGCACGCTCACCGTACGGGACAATGGCATCGGTATGTCACGTGAGGACGTGGTGCAGCTCATCGGCACCATCGCGAAATCCGGTACGGTAGAATTCCTGCAGAAAGTGAAGGATTCGAAGGACGCGACGGCCTCGCAGGATCTCATCGGGCAGTTCGGTGTCGGTTTCTACTCCAGTTTCATGGTGGCCGACAAGGTCACGCTGCTGACCCGGCGTGCCGGAGAGGACCGAGCCACCCGTTGGGAGTCCAGCGGTGAGGGAACCTACACCATCGAGTCGGTCGACGATGCACCGCAAGGCACTGCGGTCACCCTCCATCTCAAACCGGAGGACAAAGAGGACCACCTCTTCGACTACACGGATCGCTGGAAGATCAAGGGGATCGTCAAGCGGTACTCCGATTTTATCGCCTGGCCAATCAAGATGGAGGCCGAGCGCACGGACAAGGACGACGAAGCCACCCGCGAAATCGAGACCCTCAACTCGATGAAGGCGCTCTGGGCGCGCTCCAAGAACGACGTCAAGGAAGACGAGTACAAGGAGTTCTACAAGCATGTGAGCCATGACTGGAACGATCCGCTCGAGATCATCAGCATGAAGGCCGAAGGGACGTTCGAATACCAGGCGTTGCTCTTCATTCCTTCGCACGCGCCGTTGGATCTGTTCATGCGGGATCGCAAGCGTGGTATCCAGTTGTACGTCAAGCGCGTGTTCATCATGGATGATTGCGAAGCGCTCATGCCAGAGTACCTGCGCTTCATCAAGGGGGTGGTGGATGCGCAGGATCTGTCGCTCAACGTATCCCGAGAGATTCTTCAGCAGGATCGTCAGATTCAGATGATGCGCCGACGCCTCGTCAAGAAGGTGTTGTCGACGGTGAAGGACATGATGACCGACAATGTCGACCGCTACGACACGTTCTGGAAGGAGTTCGGCCGCGCCGTCAAGGAAGGACTCCTCAACGACTTCGAGAACCGCGATGCGATTCTCGACATCGCATCTTTCGCCTCGACGCACGACGCGGAGCGGTCGACCACGCTGAGTCAATACGTGGAACGCATGAAGGAGGAACAGCAAGAAATTTACTACATGACGGGGGAGTCGCGACTGATAATCGAAAGCTCGCCGCACATGGAAGCTTTTCGGGCCAAGGGGTTCGAGGTGTTGCTGCTGACCGATCCGGTCGACGAGATGTGGGTCGACTCGGTCCGCGAATTCGACGGCAAGCGACTCCAGTCGATCGCCAAGGGGCAGGTCGACCTGGACACGGAGGAAGAGAAGAAAACAGCCGAATCCGAACGGGATCAACAGCAGAAGGACTTTACCGACCTGTTGTCCTGGATGACGACCAAGTTGCAGGAAGACGTCAAAGAGGTACGGCTGTCGTCACGCCTCACCACCTCGCCGGCCTGTATTGTCGGAGACGCGCATGACATCACGCCGACCCTGGAGAAGATGTATCGCACCATGGGGCAGGACGTGCCGCGTATCAAGCGCATCCTCGAACTCAACCCCACACACCCCCTGGTGAGTGCACTGCAGAAATCTTATGGCGAACGCAAGGACGACACCGAATTGGCGGAAACGGCCGAGCTCCTGTACGTGATGGCGCTCCTTGCCGAGGGCGGTGAACTGAAGGATCCGTCCCGTTTCATACGCCTGCTGGCGGATCGGCTGGCGCGGACGCTGTGAGGTAGGGGACAGGATGAGGACGGCAGTCAACCCGGCGGCGGCCGGCGAGGCGGCTGCCGTTTCTCCCGGCGCTGCTGTGGATATCGCCTATCCCTGTGCGACGTGCGACATGAGACGAGCTGCGGCGGGTAGCCAGCGAGACCCTGCGCGGCTGAACCTCGACGAGCACCGTGAGGTGATCGCCAGCTTCGATCTTCCGAACCTGCATCTGGCCGTGCGGCGGTTCGTCGATACTTGCTCGGTTACTTCGGGGAGCAACTACCCCACCCGTGCGGCAATTGTGACACCTGTGCCGCAGGACGCTGTCCCTGCGGGCGGTCCATGACCGGGGCCTCGTTACCCTGGACGAGACCTCTGAACGAATGAGCAGTGGCACGCGGAAAGGCGAGCATGACATCACCTGACGAAGCGCGGCCCTTTGCCGGCACGGCCGAACCCGGCAGCGAGCACGACCCCGAGGCGGCCGAGGCCTATGCCGAGTCAGTAGGTGTCGACCCGCTGCAGGACGAGATCGACGAGTACCTGGAGATCGCCGGCGCCGCACCTCTGGCCGATCAGGCTCCCGCCGAACAGTCCGACAGCGCGCGCGCCGACGACCTCTGAGGGAGCGGGACAGCGGATATGCAGGCGAAGGTCACCGATCCCGGACGCTGGCTGCGGTGCTTCAACCCCATGCCGTCGGCGCCACGCAGGTTGATCTGTCTGCCACACGCCGGTGCTTCGGCAAGCTACTATTTCGCGCTCGCCAAGGCGTTGTGCCGCAGCGTCGATGTGGTGGTGATCCAGTACCCCGGGCGGCAGGACCGCTACAGCGAGCCATGCCGCGAATCGATCGCTGAGCTGGCTGAGGAGATCACCACGGTGGTCCGACCGCTGGCGGACCGCCCGTTGGCGTTCTTCGGTCACAGTATGGGTGCGGTGCTGGCCTTCGAGGTCGCCCGGCCGCTGGAGGCCGAGGGGATCGTGTTGACCGGATTGTTCGCCTCGGGACGGCGAGCCCCCAGCATGCATCGGGACGAAAGGATCCACCTGCGCGACGACGAGGGACTGATCGCGGAGGTACGCACGCTCAGCGGCACCGATGCTCAGTTATTCGAGGACGAGGAGATCATGCGCATGGTGCTCCCGGCGATCCGCAGCGACTACAAGGCCGTGGAGACCTACCGGTATCAGCCAGGACCGGATCTGAGCTGCCCCATCTTCGCGCTTATCGGAACCGACGACTCCAAAGTGACAGTGGACGAGGCCAGGGCATGGGCCCGGCATACCAGAGGTGAGTTCCGACTGAGTACGTTCTCCGGTGGCCACTTCTACCTGAACTCCTGCCTGCCGGAGGTTGTCGAGCAGCTCGCCGAGCATCTCGGGGTCTGAGCGAGAATCGGATAGGGAGCTGCGCGCGGTTCGTGGTGGACCCTGAAGGAAAACCGATTCCTGGAGGCTGTTGTGCTGACTCCTCGCGCCGGCGTTGTCGTAGCGGCTGTTGCGAGCACTATCGCGGCTCTGACCACCGCCGCCTCAGCGGTGGAGTCGCCTGCTGGTCCGGTGGCCACGGGCTACGGTGGTGGCGTCTCCACCGTCGATGTGCATGCGAGCCGGGACGCCCTCGAGGTGCTGCGCGCGGGAGGGAATGCCGTCGATGCCGCGGTCGCGGCAGCGGCCACCCTGGGGGTCACCGAGCCGTACTCCGCGGGGATCGGTGGCGGGGGGTTCTTCGTCTACTTTCAGGCCGGTACGGGCCGAGTGCTCACCCTCGACGGCCGGGAGACCGCGCCGCAGGCGATGGACAGCACCGCATTCATCGATCCGGCGACCGGGCAGCCGGTGCCTTTTGCCGAGGCGGTCACCAGCGGTTTGTCCGTGGGCGTTCCTGGCACCCCGGCTACCTGGGCGCAGGCGCTGGACCGGTGGGGGACGATCAGCCTGGCACAGGCGTTACAGCCGGCGATCAGGACCGCCGATCGTGGATTTCCGGTGGATGAAACCTTCCACAAGCAAACCGCCGACAATGCGGCACGTTTTGCTCACTTCAGTTCCACGGCGGCGCTGTTCCTGCCCGGTGGTCAGCCACCGGAGATCGGCAGCACCTTCCGTAATCCCGAGGTGGCCGAGACGTACCGTCAGATCGCCGATCATGGAGTGAATTGGTTGTATCGTGGCCGGCTGGCTCACGAGATAGTGGACACGGTGCATCACCCACCGCTGATCCCGGGCGACAGCTACAACGCCCGTCCTGGGCTGCTGGAAGTGTCCGATCTAACCGCGTACCAGCCGATTCCGCGGGATCCGACGCACACCCGGTACCAGGGGCTGGACGTCTACGGCATGGGCCCGCC